>CAZDNQ010000159.1:0-9436 GCA_964506605.1 uncultured Victivallis sp.
GTCCCTGGCGGTCTCTGATGATTTAATGATGTTTGAAGCTTCTGCGGCGGCATATGGCAGTATCTTGTTCTCATATGCCTTTGCATTCAGTATGGACGCCTCCTTTTCCTGGCGTGCGCTTGCAACCTCCTCAAAGGAAGGGGCGACCTTGTCGTAGGGGGGATGCACGTCTAGCAGGCTCACGCATACCACCTCGACTCCGAGGTTCATCTGGTCGGCGGACGCCTGTATTTTTGCTGACAGATCGGAAACCGCCTTGATTCTTTCGACGGACATGAGCTTGAGAAGATCGACGCTGGCGAGATATTTGCTGATTTCGCGTTCGGCTATGGACTTGAGGAATACCGGAATATCATAATTCCTGTAGGCGAAATCGAACACCTTGTCGATTCTGGCACGGTATTGTATCGTGAAGTTTGCTGACAGGAACGATACCGGGGTCTCCTTGTCGGTCGGCTTCTTCTCCGATGCGACGATATAGCGTTCCTCTTTTCCGTAATGCTGGACAGTCCAGAGAACAACTTCGGGATTCTTCATTTCCCCTTTTTCGTCCTTCATGTCGGCACCGACGGTTATCTCCCATATGTTCTTTACAGGTATGCAGGTAATTCTCCCGAATGGCCATGGCAATTTGAAATAAATCCCTTCGGCGAGAGGTCTGCTGTCGGCAATCTTTCCAAAATTCTCCCGTATTCCTGCTTCCCCCGGGGCGACTTCGCAGATGCAGGTGAACAGCCACAATACAACAAGCCATGCGATGATAAGAGGAATGATCGATTTTTCTAGGAAAGTGTAGATCCACGTCCTTGAAACCTTGAAGCCGAACTGGTAGTCAAGCGTATCAGACACGTTCCTCAGAATGCCGCCGGGCTCCGTGAACAGGGCCAGGATGCGGCTTTCGAAAATTGGCCTTTCCTCGCTGATCGTCCTGGGACGGTAGAATTCGACGATGAAATTGAACAGGAGTTCGGCGCCGAGCAGGGCCGAGACGCTGAAAATTATCTTCTTGACCACGCTGTTCCAGATGGTGATGTCATATTTGTACATGAAAATTGCGAAAGTCGCAAGGATTCCGAATATTGCGGAAAGCACCATCCAGCCGCCAAGAGGCCTGAGCCAGCGGAAATTGACTTCCCTGGACTGTCCGATGTAGAATATCCCGGCGAACATGATGAAGACCGATGACAGGCCGGTGGCGAAGGCCCAGAGTGGTGGATTTGAAGGCGTCGGTATGTCGGCCCTGGTCCGCCAGTAGTGCCAGAAGAAGAATAAAATCAGGGAAATCAGAAGGAAGTTGAGGGCTGACACGATATAGGGGGAGAATCTTTTGAAATTTGCATATGTCCTTGCTGCGGAGAAAAGGACGTCCTCTCCGGACTCCAGGGCCTTCTTCTCCTTGCGCTTCTCAAGCAGTATGCGGTCCTCCTCCTCCAGCGCGGCCTTTGTTCCGAGATATCCGAGGATGCAGGCATTGACGGCAAGCAAAGTTGAAATCAGATAGGGGATGAACAGAAGGGAGAACGAATCGACGCCAGCCAGGTTCTTGGCTATCCCGAACCAGAGGACGAGAAAACATGCCGCCAGCATTAGAACGCCTGCCAGGGCCGACAGCTTCTGCAGCTGCCTTGACTCTTCAATCCTTACTTGTATTTCCTTCTCGAATTTCATGTTCTTCGGCTGTTAATAGGTTGTCCTGGTTTTCGGGCCGGGATTGTTCCGGCCGCAAAACTGCATGAAGAGTTAATTGAAAACAGTTCCTCTTTTATCCATAATAGAATTAATAATATAATTAGCGCATAACCCATTTCAAATGCAAAAACGGCGGTTGTTCAAATGTTTAATGGATTTCTAATAATTGACCACCAAAAGGCAAAGGGTTGCAAATATATCGCAGGTATAATAGATTATCTCTTTTCCAATTCAATATGGCGGGGATCTTGTAATGTGGAAAATATTTGGGGACAAAGGTAAAAAGGATGCCGAGGCCGCGGAAGCCGCTTCGGATTCCAAGCCCAATCTGGAAATGCTTGAAGGCAACTGCCTGGAATGCAGCTCCTGCCATACCGTTCTCAGCCTTGCAAGTTTTCCGGCGCTCACCCTGGTGAAATGCAGCCAGTGCGATGCGACGAATTTCATCCCATACAATATCAGGGGCTTCTGGCTCTACAGGCCTCTCGGCGGAGGCGGCATGGGCAGCGTCTACAAGGCGATACACAAGGAATACGCAGGAATGGAGTTCGCTGTCAAGATCCTTCCACGTGACGCCAAGGAGAGCCAGCACCTGATCGATGCGCTCATACAGGAGGCCGCTATCGGCAAGTCTTTCGGGAAGCATCCTCACCTGACATTCGTCGCGGACTACGGACATTTCAACGGTGAATATTTCAGCGCCATGGAATTCTGCGCCGGACAGCGGCTCGACCAGATCATAGATTCGAGCGATCAGATACCCCATAAGCTTGTGCTGCTATGGGCGATGCAGCTCCTTTCCGCCGAGCAGAAAATGTATGAATGCGGCTACCTGTACAGGGATCTGAAGCCGCAGAATATAATTATTGACAAGGAAGGCAATGCACATCTCATCGACTATGGCCTCTGCATCAAAATAGAGGACGCGCACAACAAGGATACCGAGACAGTGGACGGTTCGCCCCTGTATATGCCTCCGGAGAGGATCGTCGGGATGCCGGAAGGCATGAGCGGAGAGATATACAGCCTGGGGATGGTCATGTTCCATGCCCTTACCAAGAGCACATATTACACCGCGACAGGCGCCTACGAGGTCGCCAAGAAACATGTTTCCAGCCTCCGCATGGCGAATGTCGGTACGCGACTTCCAATAACTGTGAGCCCCAGGATAGCCGAAATCCTCGATAGGATGATTGCCAGGATGCCCTCGGAACGCTATCAGACATACAAGGAAACTGCAGTCGCAATCAGGAATGTATATAATTCCCTGAAGTGATATATCCTACTTCCCCAGAAGTTTTGCGGATTTATTCCAGTATTCAGCTTCATCCTTCAATTTGCAGTTTACTGCGAGCTTCGCAAGCTCAAGGCTCCATTCAGCAGGATCGGCTCCTGTCTTATACCATATCTTGGCGGAACATTCCGAACAGAACACAATCGGGGAATCGTCAGTTTCAGGCAGGCTGTTCGAGCCGTTCATTCCGCACTTGAAGGAAATGCAGTGCTCGATGCCGTACATGTGGCCGGTCTCATGCAGCGCCACTTTCAGGGTCCTTAGAAAGAAACGATGATAGGATTCCTCGTCGGCATCCGGATTCCCATAACGGTAGACCGACCAGACGCCGACCCTTTCATACAGGGATGCCTGGCCGAACACGAAGTTCCATCCCTTCTCCGGCCACAGGTCTGAAGCGGTCAGCCCTAATACCGCGATCGCGTCCTTGGGCTTCCTTGGCAGAAGCACTTTGTCCAGGATATATGTCGACAGGATCTGCTTGTCTCCCCATTCAGGATGCGTCCGTTTCGCCGTCTGCGGAATGCTGTCGAGGCCCAGAGGCTCAAACCTCTTCACCTGGGAACAGAAGAATACTTCGAGGAATTCCAAAACAGAATCGACCACCTTGCCCTGCGTGTCTGAGAGCCCGCCAATCTGCTGGACATATATCGTGTTGATTTTGGGGTTCGTCCCCCTGGCGGTCTTTGAAATATATTTATCGAACGTCTGTTCCCTCTCATCAGGATGGTTCCGGCTCCAGGAGGTCTCCTCGAATTTCTTCTGGAGTGGAGAAAGTTTCCAAATCAGCTCCTTTATTTCCTTTGGGGATGGCTGCTTCCTGTCCTCCTGGGACTGTGACATCGAATAGGAAGACGAAAAGATTAATGCTGAACAAAGCAGAAAAAGCATTCCCGTCTTGCTCATAAATATCCTGTCACACACAGGTCTCCACCGATCTTTCCAATGCAGACATCCTTCAGGAGAAAGGCGGCGGAAAGAGATTTGGGATCCAATCCGCCGACCACCGGACGGCTGTTCCTTCCGCCGAGGATCTTCGGGGCGATGTGGAACTCAATTCTGTTTATTATCCCCGCATTCAGCATTTCAGCGGCAAGCTCCCCGCCTCCTTCGACGAGAATTGAGGTTACATTTTCTCCGCCGAGCCTTTCCAGTTCGGAGAGCCACTCCTTCTTTGATCTCGGAGCAATGATTTCAGGTTTCGGTCCGGGACCCATGAGCTTGCTGATGGACTTGGGATTCAAGTGTCTGGAGACGATTATCCGCCGGGGCTGCCTGGAACTGCGGAATTCGCGGATTGTCAGCGAAGGCCTGTCCTTCCTAGCTGTCTCTCCTCCGACCATTATGGCATCGGCCCACATCCTCAGTTTCTGGACCCTGTTCCTGGCCGCAGGTCCTGTCACCCATTTCGAATCGCCTTTTGCGGTGGCAATCTTTCCGTCCAGAGTCATCGCCATCTTGAGAAGAACAAAAGGCCTGCCGGTCGTTATCCAGTGGAAAAATGCGTCGTTTAGGATACGGCATTCCTTTTCAAGGATATTGGCTGTGACTTCGATTCCGGCTTTCCTGAGTATCTTCAATCCCCTTCCTGCATGCTTCGGATTCGGATCGAGGCATCCGACGACGACCTTCCTTATTCCGGCTGATATTATTGCGCAAGTGCATGGAGGAGTTCTTCCAGAGGTGCAGCAAGGTTCAAGGGTGACATAGAGTGTGGCGTTGCGGGCCTTTATTCCTGCAGATTTCAAGGCGTTTACTTCAGCATGCGGTTCTCCGGCGCGCCTGTGATAGCCTTTTCCTGCGATTTTTCCGTTGCTGACTACGACGGCCCCGACCATGGGGTTGGGCGACGTGCCTCCCCAGCCTCGTTTAGCCAGGGAAAGGGCGAGCGACATGAATTTCTCGTCGGCAGACATCATTTCTTCCTCGGATCGAAGGAATAAAGTCCAGTCGTTATCGTCCAGGCATCGTCCATCGCCATTGTCTTGCGTTCATGCCCTGCACCCCAGGAATCCGAATAGAGAATTTCATTCTTGTCCTTGTTGTATCCGAAGATTATCCTCATGTGCCCGCCGCCCGCCTGCGGAAGGCCTTCTTCCCGGACTATCCCGAGTTCGACGGCCCAGAGGAGGGGGACCCCGAGATCGACATGCTTCATCACGTCGGAGCAGAATCCCTTGTAGGAGGATTTGTCCTTCTCGCATTTTGTTTCTTTGAGTAGCGCAGGATCCATGGCATGATATATACCCGCCACATCGATCATGCGCCCATAGCCGATTTCCTTTTTACCAGCCTTCTTGGCAAGTTTGTTGTAGTCGTTGACCATCTTTATAAAATCCTGGACCTTGAAATCCACATGGGTCCTTATCATCACTCCGAACTTTGACTGCACCTTCTTCAGCATGTCCATCATTTCATCCGGGCTTGTGCCGCGGGATGCGGAAGAGCTTGCGAGCTGCGCAAGTATGTTCTGATCCACATCGGTCCCGTAGTACTTGAGTATGCGTTCGGCGGTCGCCACGGCGCAGTATCCCTTCTGCCCCTGGTCAACCATAGGAAGATTATCGATATATGTACAGCCCTTGTCGTCTTTCTTGATGTTCTGCTTGATGTCCAGCGCTGAAGCGATATCTGTCTTTTTGGGTGCGGAAGTCATCTTTCTAGGATCATTTTTCGGGTCGAACTTGCTGATTGTCAGTTTTATGTATTCGGCCCTGAACTTGATTTTCTTATCCTTCATCATAGGATCTTCGACATCCTGGACCTTGATCTTTTCACTGGCGCTCCATCTCATCTCTACTGCCTGGCTGTTGTCCCTGACCCATACCTTCTTCTCCAGGTACATTCCCATGGTAAGTCTTTCCCGCTGTGACTGGACTCCCTTGTCCTTCGTCCATTCATCTACCTTCCTCAGCGCGTCGTCCAACATGGTCTGAAACGCCTTCTCATCATTGATTTCGCCGGCATCGCCGCGGTTGTAGATGGATATTTCAACCTGGTTGACCTTCCCTCCTTCGAAACGGATGATGGCCTCATAGCATTTCATCCCGAGGAAAGTCATCGGGGGGCTGTTCCCGTAGCCGGGGTACCTTATCCCATCCTTCTTGTCGGAAATCCACCTGAAGAACATCTGGTTGTTCCTGTCGAGGAAGTTGTCAGAGGATATATCCCAGAGCTTTTCATCATTGGTAAATGTCTCGAACTTGGAAAAGTCTGCCGCAGAAGAGTTGCAGATTATCATGTATAGAAGAAATATTGAGGCCAAAATCCTGTTCATACAACCCTCCGCTTATGAATATTTCAGGTAATCAGGCATGTCTGGTTTCAAACAAGGCGTCTGCAAACATCTTCGAGTCGAACGGCTGGAGATCCTCCGGTTTTTCACCAAGTCCCACGAATATGACCGGCAGATTGAACTCCTCCTGTATCGCCACGACGATTCCCCCTTTGCCGGTGCCGTCGAGTTTTGTCAGGATCAGGCCGGTCACTCCGGCTGTGCCCAGGAATTCCTTCGCCTGTACAAGAGCATTCGTGCCTATGCTCGCATCTACGGTCAGCCAGACGTGGTGAGGAGCTCCAGGATAGACCTTGCCGATCACGCGCTTCATCTTTGAAAGCTCGTCCATAAGGCCCTTCCTGGTGTGCTGGCGCCCAGCGGTGTCGAGTATGAGATAGTTGTTCTTTTTTGCAAGCGCCGACTGTACGGCATCGAACGCCACTGAAGAAGGATCTGCGCCTGAAGTAGATGATACGACATGGCATCCGGTCTTCCCCCCCCACAGTTTTAGCTGTTCCACGGCCGCAGCCCTGAAAGTGTCGCAGGCCGCAAGCATCACATTGTTCCCGTCGTTCTTCCAGAGGTACGCCAGCTTGCCCGCCGTCGTAGTCTTCCCGCTGCCGTTCACGCCTACCATCAGGATCACATTTAAAGAGTCGGCCTTGAACACCGGCTCCTTCCGGTTCCTGTCAAGTATTGCTATTATGTCCGCCTTTGCAATTTCCATTATGTCGTCGGTGGTCTTGATTATTCCGCGCTCGTAACGGTCCTTGATGTCTTTGACAATCCTGGTACTGGCGCTTATCCCGAAATCCGCTCCGACGAGACCTTCCTTCAGTTTTTCATAGGTTACATCATTCCAGGCGGCGGCGCCCGTGAATATCCCTCCGAGCGACCGGGATATCGAAGTCGCCGTCTTCTGGAGACCGCGCTGGAAAACTGAAAAGATGGATTTCATTTATGCGGGGCGGCCTCCCTTGCAGGCCTGTTGAGGGTGTCCTTGATGGCGTTCAGGATTCCGTTGACAAACGCGCTTGATTCATCGCCGCCGAAGGACTTTGCGATCTCAACAGCCTCGTTTATGCTCACCACCGGCGGGATCTCCGGGCAATTGAGCATTTCATATGTCGCGATGCGCAGGATGTTCCTGTCGACTATCGCCATCCTGTCGATCTTCCATTTCGTCGCGAATTTCACAATCGTTCCGTCTATGTCGGCTTTCTTCTCGATTGCACCCTTGATCAGCTTTTCTGCGAACTCCTTGCTCTTCCTGAAGAGTCGGTTCTGCGGATAGACTCCGGACTCGTCCAGCTGGGTCCAGAAATATTCGAGGTTCTTCCCGTCGAAATCCTCGTTCATGTCGAACTGGAAAAGGAACTGCATGGCGAACTCGCGTCCGAGCCGCCGGGGATCAGGTTCCTTGCGGAAACTGCTATTGTTGTTCTTGATTGGATCCATTGCTTCCGCCTGTTATTTACCGGGCATCGCCCGCATGAGGTTTGCCATCTCTATCGCGGTCTTCGCGGCGTCCGCGCCCTTGTTGCCAGCCTTGGTCCCGCTGCGCTCGATCGCCTGCTCGATGTCATTCGCGTTTATCACGCCGTTGATGACAGGCACCCCGAACTCCAGCGAGAGCATCGCCATGCATTTCGACACTTCGCCGCTTATCAGTCCGGCATGCGGCGTGGCGCCCTGTATCACTACGCCGAGTGCTATTACGGCGTCGTATTTCCTGGTTGAAATAAACCTCTTGACTACTACCGGGAGCTCGTAGGAGCCGGGAACCCAGGCTACGTCGATGTCTTCTGTCCTGCCTCCGTGCCTGACGATCGTGTCGACAGCGCCCTCGAGCAGCTTGCTTACGAAAAATTCGTTGAACCTTGCGCATACAACCGCGATCCGGAGCCCCTTCGCCTCCAAAGTCCCCTCATAGATGTTCTTAACCTGCTTGTTCATAGATCTCCTTTCACAATGGAATTTATAAGTTAATTGAAATTACAAAACCGGCAATCGAAAATCAAAAAAGTCCTAAATCAGATGCCCCATCTTCTTCTTCTTTGTCTTAAGATACCTTTCATTGTGCCTGTGGGGCGTGATGATGAGCGGTTTCCTGGACCTTATTGAAATGCCATATCCTTCTATCCCCACGATCTTCTGTGGGTTGTTCGTAAGAAGAATAATGCTTTTCACGCCGAGGTCAAGCAGGATCTGCGCCCCGAGCCCGTATTCCCTCAGGTCCGGCGGAAAGCCCAGCTTGACATTCGCCTCGACCGTATCGCATCCCTCGTCCTGGAGCTTGTATGCATGGATCTTGTTTGCCAGCCCTATGCCGCGCCCCTCCTGCCGCATGTAGACGATGATTCCTGCGCCAAGGCCGGCGATCATCCTCATGGCAGCCTCAAGCTGTTCGCCGCAGTCGCAGCGCTGGGAATGGAAGACGTCGCCAGTCAGGCATTCGCTGTGGACGCGTACAAGGACGTCGTTCTTCCCTTCGACATTCCCGTAGACGAGTGCGAGATGCTCCATATTGTCCAATGCCGAGCGGTACAGGTGGAGCTTGAACATGCCGTATCTGGTTGGAAGGTTCACGGACTGCTCCCTGAAGATCAGCCTCTCATGTTTCCTGCGGTAGGCGATGATATCGGAAATGGTACACCATAGGAGGCTGTGCTTCTTCCTGAACTTGTCCAGCTGCGGGAGACGCGCCATCGTCCCGTCTTCGTTCATGATTTCGCATATGACGCCGGCCGGATAAAGCCCTGCGAGTTTCGCAAGATCCACCGTCGCCTCGGTATGCCCCGCCCTCTGAAGGACGCCGCCGGGTCGCGCTATTAGCGGGAAAACATGTCCTGGAACAATGAAGTCAGCTCTGGTCATCACCGGATCTATCAGCGACTCAATCGTGCGTGATCGGTCGAATGCGGATATTCCTGTAGTCGTCCCTTCGCGGACATCCACGCTGACGGTGAAGGCTGTATGGAACGGATCCTTGCTCGGGGCCATTATGTCCAGTTCGAGCTGTTTCGCCCTCTCATCGGTGATAGGGGCGCATATTAGACCACGGCCATATTTCGCCATGAAATTTATCGTCTTCGGCGTCACCTTCGCCGCCGCAACCACAAGGTCACCCTCGTTCTCGCGGTTCTCATCGTCGGTGACAATTATCATCTCGCCCT
>CAZDNQ010000160.1:0-9418 GCA_964506605.1 uncultured Victivallis sp.
CAGATCGCACCCCGCTCTCTGGCAGGAAAGGGAAGGTCTGCCATCGGGCTGATGAAGAAGATGCTTTCGGTTGATCCTGTGAACTCAAAGGAATATCAGGCGTTTCTGGACCGCAACCAGCCGGGAGCCGGGAATGATCTTGTCGGCAGCAGGTATTTCTGGTGTTCGGACTATATGGTCCACCGCCGGAAAGATTTTTTCGCATCTCTCAAGATGTGTTCTGACAGGGTAATCGGGATGGAATCTATCAATAATGAAAATCTTCTTGGACGGCATCTCGCTGACGGCTCCCTCTACCTTATGCGGAGCGGAACGGAATATCAGGATATATTCCCGGTATGGGACTGGAAAAGGATTCCGGGGACGACATGCGTTCAGAGCCCGGGAGATCCCGAACATTGCAAGAACTGGAAGAATCCCAGGGATTTTGTAGGCGGTGTTTCAGATGGCTCCGTCGGATGTGCGGTGATGGATTTCGAGCATGACGGGGTATCGGTCCGCAAATCATGGTTTTTCGGTGATGAAATGATATTCTGTTTTGGTTCGGGGATATCATCGGCATCGGAGTCTCCTGTTGCTACCAGCGTCAACCAGTGCCTCTTGAACGGCGATGTGAAGTTGAAGATTGGAGGGAAGGAGCAGGTTATGCAGGACGGAAAGCAAACTTGTTCGAACGTAGAATGGGTGGAGCATGATGGATGGCGCTATGTATTCTTGAAACCATGCAATGTTGGTGTCAGCCTAGTTTCTCAATCAGGTGAATGGGCGAGGGTATTCAGGAATTCAGACACTCCCAGGGAGAAGATCAAGAAGGATGTGTTTTCCATCTATATTGACCATGGGACAAAGCCAGCTTCCGCTGAATATTCATATGCAATGGCTCCTGCAGGAAAAGAAATAGGATCATTGGACATCCTCGTGTGCAATCCATCGTTGCAGGCTGTCCGTTTGAACGGAAGGACCATAGGTGTGGCATTTTGGGAGCCGGGAAAGTTCGAATATGACAAAAGGCATTTTGTCGAAGCCGGAAGTCCGTGCCTGATGCTTCTGGATCTTGAGTCGAAGTCGATCGCGTTGTCCGAACCGACGCAGAAGCTAAAGGCAATAGAAATAGCTTTTGATGGAAAACAGCAGAAGGTCAAACTTCCCTCCGGTGGCAACGCCGGGAAGCCGGTAAAAATTTCTATGCAATAGTCCTGTATATGCAAATAATACCGCTGTTAATGGCGTAATGCGATATTATTGAATATGGTATGCTGGTAAAAGAAAAGCATGTGGAGGATTTTAATATGCAAACCAGCTGCTCATTCCATATCAGCGAGGAGAAAATTATCCAGCGTCTCAGCAGTTCGACACGGCTGCTTGCGGCGAGATATCTTTCTGGCGAGTTCGGAAGGGGGATGTCCGACATCGGTCCGATCGAGCCGGAGTTCTTCAGGAATATTCCTTCCCAGGTTCAGCTTTACACGAAGGCTGTCAGGACAATAGCTGAAAACGCCCCGTTAAGGATTGTGCAGGGCGAGAAGCTTGCCGGAGCATCCACATTGAAGACCGCGAAGAACCATATGGTTCCGGTTCTGAACATGCCTTCTGTAAGTCACACCACCCTTGGTTTTGAAAAAGCCCTTTCGATCGGATACGCAGGGATAAGGAAAGAAATCGAGGATAGGCTTGGAAAAGAGGGGCTCGATCAGGATGGGAATGAGCTTCTTCATTCAATGCTTTCATGCCTGGAATCAGCTGGGATCTGGCACCGAAGATATTTGGAGCTTCTCGAGGATCTCGTTTCGAAGAGTGAAGGCGAATCACGCAGGAATTACAAAGAGGTTCTCGATGCGCTCACGAAAGTGCCTGAAAATCCTCCGTCAAATTTCCGGGAGGCCATCCAGTCGCTATGGATGCTCTGGGATTTCCAGAGGCTCTGCGGCAACTGGAGCGGTATCGGCAGGTTCGACAAGATGCTCGGGCCATATCTGAAGAAGGATCTTTCAGAAGGATTGATAAACATTGACAAGGCAAGGGAGCTTGTCGCGCATTTCTGGATAAAGGGTTGCGAATGGATCACAGCAGAAGGAAAGGGGAGCGGAGACGCCCAGTTCTACCAGAACATTGTTCTCTCCGGAGTCGACGAGGACGGGAACGACATCACGAACGAAGTAACCTTTCTTGTCCTGGATGTCGTAGAGGAGCTGCATATAAGCGATTTTCCGATAGCTGTAAGGCTTTCGAAGAATTCTCCAGAAAAGCTCCTGCGCAGGGTTGCGGAGATACAGAGGCTGGGCGGCGGGATAATAGCGGTATACAACGATGACAGGATCATTCCGTCGATGGTCAAGTTCGGATATCCTCTTGAAGAGGCCAGGAACTTTGCGAACGACGGCTGCTGGGAGGTGCTTGTTCCCGGCAAGACGAGTTTCGGATACAATCCGTTCGATGTACTCAAGATCCTGCAGGAGTCGCTTGGTCTCGGCCCTGTGAACAAGGAGACGGATGACTTCAATGATTTTGAAGATCTTTATTCGGATTTCGAAAACAGGCTTTCGTCATTTATTGCCGCCCTGATAAATAGCCAGCCGACCAGTTCGTCTGTCCCGACTGTGCTTGTCGACATGCTTGTCGAAGGATGCATCGGGAAAGGCAGGTCCTACTATAATCTTGGTCCGAAGTATACGGTAAGATCTCCTCATGCCGGCGGACTGCCCGATGTGGCGAACAGTCTGCTGGTGATCAGGAAGCTGGTCTACGAGGAGAAGAAGTTCACCCTTGGCGGATTCATGGATATATTGCGCGGAAACTGGCAGGGGCATGAGGATCTGAGGAGGATGATACGTTCACGGTTCGACTTCTTTGGAAATGATTCCGAGGCGTCGGATGCCATGATGAAGAAAGTATTTGACACATACACGGAACTGGTCGGGAAAGTCAGATGCAGGAACGGCATTCTTCGTCCGGCCGGGATCAGCACTTTCGGCCGCGAGATGGACGCGTTCATTGCGGATCGCACGGCATCTGCGGCAGGTTCCATGAAAGGAGATATCCTGGCATCGAACTTCACTCCTTCGCCAGGAACGGACAAGCGTGGTCCAACAGCGGTCATCAAGTCGCATTGTTCAGTGGACTTTTCAAAGCTGCCATGCGGAACAGCTCTCGACATAAAAATTCTGCCGTCATCGATCAGCGGCGAGAGGGGATTGGACGCCCTGGTCGGAATGATGAGGACGTTCGTGCAGCTTGGAGGGATATTCATGCAGATTGATGCTGTTGACACAAAGCTGCTCCGCGACGCGCAGGAACATCCTGAGAAATACCCGAACCTTTCAGTCCGTGTCTCCGGATGGTCGGCGCGTTTTGCGACTCTCGCAAAAAACTGGCAGGAACTGATCATCAACCGCAGCGAGCAGAAGATATGATTCACGCGCTCAGCTTGCCTTTCCTGCGGAACGCGCGGGGGCTCTCCTTGAAATGGTGTGTAAAGAGCCTTGTGAAATAATTCTGGTCCTCGTATCCGAGGCTCCTGGAGATCTCTCCTATTGGAATATCGTCAGATACAAGCATCTGCGAGGCCCTTCTCATCTTGTATGAACTGACGAGTTCCGGAAACGGCATTCCGAAGAGCTCCTTTACAAGGTGCCCTGTACGCGAAGGGGATAGGCATAGATGCCTGGCAAGTGAAGCCAGCATGATTTGCCGGTCTGAATTTTTATTTAAGAATGCCAGGATCAGGGCGCGTCTTCCTCCGGAGAACTCCGCATGGCGTCCCTCCATTATCGCCGAGAGCCTTTCGGCGAACGACTGGATCATCAGAAGCCTGTCTTCCACCCATTGATCACCTTCCGATATCGGGACATGCGGACTTGGCCTGGCGCCCTGTCCGCTCCAGAAAGGTCCGGCGAAGACAACGCCCCGGAAAAAGCTGTTTACATATACAGGCGCTGCAATCTCGGAGAATCCGAACGGGCAGACATGGACACGTCCGCGTGGAAGTCCGGCAAGATCGCGGTGGGTCTCGACCCAGTCGAACTGGAAGCATTCGGAATCGCGGGTCTTCTTGATCTTCTGGCATGCCGGATGGGAATGAGTACGCCATTTCTGGGGAAGCCTGAGGAGATTCATCCTGTCGTGATAGCATACATGGAGCCCGGAGAGCCTGGAGGCGCCCTCCTGCAGGCGGGTGATCAGCCCCACCTCTTCAGCCATTATGACATCTCTATTTGCTTCCATAGCGTATTTATCCAGATAAATAGCGTATTGATACCGAGAATGACCAGCTGTTAAATGCTATAATCTAACATGCAAAGAGGAAATATCCACATCCAAGGAGGCATATCATGAAGTCCTACGTGCTGAAGCGTGAGATCAGAATCGAGAACGAATACGACCTGGTTGTCGCAGGGGGAGGGCCCGGAGGAAGCTCGGCTGCGATATGCGCAGCCAGGCTGGGCGCAAAAGTGCTGCTCCTCGAAGCAACCGGATGTCTCGGTGGAATGGGGACTTCGGGACTGGTTACCGCCTTCGATCCGATGGCGGACGGAAAACGGCAGCTGGTCGGAGGCTTCATGTCCGAGGTGGTGGAGACCATGTATACGCGCGGATTCCTGGGGCCGCAGGTGACTCCTGATTTCTGGAGGAAGAAGAACCATTGCTGGACACCTTATAAATCCGAAGGGCTCAAGCTGATTCTGGACGAATATGCCGCTAAGGCGGGAGTCGAGGTCAGGTTCTTCACGAAGGTGATTGACGCCGAATGCAATATTGCTGACAAGTCCGTGCAGGGAGCGATAATCCACAACATAGAAGGCTACAGCTTCATTCCCGCAAAGACTTTCATCGACGCCACAGGAGACGCCGTGCTCGCGAAGATCTGCGGGGCGGAATGCCGTGAGGCCGGACACAATGGAGCTCCCCCTCCGATGCCCCCCACCCTCTGTTCCTTATGTTCATGCATAGACTGGGACAAATATGATTCCGACAAGGAACACAACCAGCAGAGAATGATTGAGAAAGCCATTTCAGAAGGCTTCTTCTCCCACAAGGACAAGCATCTGCCGGGCATGTTCAAGACAGGCGTACGTTCGGCGATGCTGAATGGCGGTCACGTCTTCGGGATGGACGCGTTGAACAACAGGAGTCTGAGCGACGGAATGGTGAAGGGCCGCCAGCTGGCGCAGGAATACATGTCCTTCTACAGGAAATATGTCCCCGGCTTCGAGAACATGGAGCATATGACCACCGCCACCCTGATGGGCGTGAGGGAGTCGCGGCGCATCGTCGGCGAATATGAGCTGAACATCAAGGACTACCTAGCCAGGCGCCAGTTCCCCGACCAGATCGGGATATTCAACAAGTTCGTTGACATCCATGTTAAGAACGATTCAGAAAAGGAATACGCGAGGTTCTGCGAGGAAATGAGCAAGAGCGGCAGGCTGGGGCATGGGGAATGTTTCGGCATACCGTATAGGATTCTCGTTCCGAAGGGCTGGAAGAATCTCTGGATCGCCGGCCGCTGCAACTCCAGCGACGAGCAGGTCCACGGGTCGATCAGGGTCATGCCGGCCGCGGCGATGATGGGGCAGGCCGCAGGAAGCGCGGCGGTGCAGTCGATAAGGACCGGACAGACGGCGTGCAGTCTGGACACCAAGGCTTTGACAGATACGCTCCGAGTCAACGGCGCCATACTGGAATAGCCATTGAAAATGGCAGGTGGGAAGGTATCTTTCCACCATGAGCAACAGGAAAGCGCCGTTGGATCCTGAAAAAAGGGATGAGATACTGAGGAAGCTGGTGAACGATGCGGCCGCCCGCAGGGGCGGATACCGTGAGCGTGCACTCCTGCTGTTTCCGCATATCTGCGCCAGGTGCGGACGGGAATTCTCTGGAAGGAAGATTACCCAGCTTACCGTCCACCACAAGGACGGCAACCACAACAACAATCCCAACGACGGCAGCAACTGGGAGCTGCTCTGCATATACTGCCATGACAGCGAGCACGAGGTCCGCACGGAGAGCTATTTCGCCGGCGCGAAGGTAGAGGCTCCTGCTCCGATATTCACTCCATTTGAAGGACTTGACTCCCTGATAAAGATACCCGACGAGGAAACGGCGGCGGAAGAGGATCCATCAGAACAGAAGGATGAAGAGAAAAATGAACAACCGTGAACGGTTCAAGGCTGTGATGGAATTCCAGAAGGTGGACCGCCTTCCTGCCATGGAATGGATCTGCTGGTGGGACAAGACGATCGAACGCTGGTCCAAGGAAGGACTTCCTTCAGGATTGAACAGGGAAGACACTCTCCGCTGGTTTGGCCTTGACGTTCATGAATGGGTATGGATCTCCCCGCGATGGAAGATAAAACGTCCTGAAGGGCGCGAGAGGAGCGAAGGAGTGATTGAGACCGAGACCGAATATGACAGGCTGGTCGCGCCCGCCTTTGAAAATCCGGAGGTCGACAGGAAACGGCTTTCGCTTATTGCTGAAAAACATGCGAAGGGAGAAGTTGTCGTCCAGCTCCAGTTCGACGGTTTCTTCTGGTTTCCAAGGGAGATCTTCGGAGTCGAGAGGCATCTGTTTGCATTCTTCGACCAGCCGGAGCTTATGCAGAGGATGAACGAGGATCTCTGCAGGTACAATCTGGCATGCCTGGAACAGGTGCTGGAGATTTTGACGCCGGACATGCTGACGATCGCCGAGGATCTGTCATATAACAATGGACCGATGCTGAGCAAGGAGCAGTTCATGCAGTTCATATTCCCTTATTACCGGAAGATAGTGCCTGTCGCGAAGGAGAATGGGATAATCCCTTTTGTCGACACGGACGGAGATGTAACGGCGGTGATTCCATGGCTGGAGGAGGCCGGGATCGAAGGATGCCTGCCTCTGGAACGTATGGCAGGCGTAGATGTCGCGGAGATCAGGCGCAGACATCCGAAATGGAAGATGATAGGAGGTTTCGACAAGACTATCATGCACCTCGGCGAGGACTCGATACGCAGGGAGTTCGAACGTCTGCTGCCTGTCATGAGATCGGGAGGATATATACCGACGACGGATCACCAGACGCCGCCGGCAGTCAGCGTCGGAAACTTCCATGATTATGTCCGTATCCTCAAGGAATATTGCGGGAAGGCGAAATAGAGTCAAAAGTAAAGAAAAGAACAGCCCTTACGGGCTTGACTACAAACGGATGCTCGCAAAACTGTTGGAGTTCACAACTTTAGTTGTGTCTTTTGTTTACAGCGAATGCCATGATGCATGTTCTTAATTGCCCCCTTGAACTGAAAAGGATTTATGAAAAGCATCAGATTGATTGTTTTCTTCCTGGTCTCATTCTTCCTATTTGGAATTCTCCATGCGCAGCCGTTGAAGATAATCGTGACCGGTGACATGCATGGCTGGCTTGAACCGAGGGCTGCAGACGGGAAGATTGCTGGCGGGGCCGCTGAAATGCTCGCATATTGGAAGATAGCTGAAGGATACAGTCCCGGGAAGTTTCTGGTGATAAGCTGCGGGGACATTGCGACAGGGCCTGCAGTTTCATCGGTATTCAAGGGGGAGCCGGCTGTTGCCGCAATGAACATGATGGGGTATGATGTCTCCGGCGTCGGCAACCATGAATTCGATTTTGGGGGAGTTGGAAGCCTGATAAGAATGAAGGGGTGGGCAAAATTCCCCTTCATAGCCGCAAACATTGCACTTGCCGACGGATCTCCGGTAGACAACATACAGCCGGCGATGATGTACGAGGAACAGGGGATCAAGGTGGGCGTGATAGGACTGACCCTGCAGAATCTTGCGGGCATGACACAGGCCAGCGACATCACAGGGCTCCCTTATGCAGAATGCGTGAGGAAATACGCAGCCGAACTGCGTGCCAATGGAGCTAAAACAGTCATTGTCGTTTCTCATGTGCCGCAGGCTGAACTATGTGTCTTGGCGAAGGAAGTCGCAGATCTCAACATTCCTCTGATGCTCGGAGGCCACACTCATGAGGTTGCGCAGCAGAAGATCGGCAATACCCTGGTGGTCAGCTGCGGGAAGTGGTGGGAGTGCTACGGGAGGATAGATCTCGAAGTTGATCCGGAGAACGGAAGTGCAACTGCAGTTGAATCGAAACAGGTCTGGCTCCTGCAGAAGACCGACAAGGCCCTGTCAGATCCGGATGTAAAGGCCGAGACGGGCAGGTGGCGGGAAAAGATGATAAAGGAATACGGGGAGAGGCTGGGTTTTACTGTAACAGGTCTCTCACGCAAATGGACGATATGCAATCTCGCGACCGACGCATGGCTTTCGGCATATCCTGCGGATCTTGCCATATGCAACTTAGGGGCGTTCCGGAAGGATCTCCCTCCCGGGGAAATACACCTGTATGATCTTATAGAGGTGATGCCCTTCGACAACAGCCTCCTCCGCATGAAGATAACTGGAGGGAGGCTTAAGAACTATGCTGCCACGATGAAGAAGGAGATACTCGTCTTCGGAGGGGCGAAGCGCAAGGGGGATGATATGACGCTCATCAGTTCTGGGAAAATGATAGATCCCCCCTCTGAATATAAGTTGCTGATAAACAGCTATCTCTATGGAATTTCTCCTGAGCTTGAGCAGGCTGATCCCAATCCAGAAAAAATTTCAGGCGACTGGCGCGCGCCCGTGGTTGAATGGCTCAAGGTGAATCCGACCTGTGCAGATAGGCCGGTTGAGGGGCTTGTGGATTCTTCCGCCAGGATTGAATAATGTTCTTCCCTTTGGGGAATCTTGCTTCCTAATCAGTCCACATTACGCTGCCTGAGGAGGCCCATTTCATGGACGCCTTCTTGCAGGAGTCGGAATGGCCGTCGGGATAGAGCACATTGGTTGTCTTGTTCCCGTTGTGGAGGTATCTCCACTGCGCCATCGTGTGTTCAAATGTCTCATATGTAGCCGCCCCTGGATCTCCGGTGACGGTGAAAAGGACTCCGTCCATTATCATGTTTATCTTGCTCAAGTCAGTGCCTGCGGACTTCGCGAGGATTTCAACGGCTCTCGCCTTCTTGACCAAATAGTTGCCTGTCCAGCCATCAGTGGTCTTTTCAAACCAGCCGAAGTTTGTACGGTTGAAGGAGTAGTTGCAGGTTGCGCCGTCCTGCGAGCTGCCCCTTACAACGTAATTGGCGCCTTCATGATCGACATTTACCACCTTTGTCCTTGTTCCCGGCTTGACGAAGGCGGTACCTTCTGTCAAAGATGAGCAGTTGAAGGTTTCATAGTTCCTGGTGTAGGGTTCGAGCTTGTTGAACCATCTCAGTATCGGGGTTGAGGACCACATCGGATCCTGCGCCCATCCGCCAGAGGGGAAGATCTCCTCGCCGCACATGTAATAGTCATCGCTGTCGCCCCTGTACATCTCCACAGCGAGCCCGATCTGCTTCAGGTTGTTCAGGCAGA
>CAZDNQ010000161.1:0-9390 GCA_964506605.1 uncultured Victivallis sp.
TGCGATGCCTGCCCGTGCCAAATGACAAGCTCGCGGAGGCGGCCGTCTCAATGTTCAAGCACAAGAGCGGTTCCAATGACAGGAATACCCGATCAGTCGCCGTCCCTTATGATGCCAGATATTTCAAGTACACGCTTACCGATAAAAGCTATTTCGAAATAGTAAAGGAGGAATGAACATGCATAAATTTGAAATATCCGATCCAGGATCCCGGAAGCTGGATGCCGGACATGCTAATCCTGTGCCCTGTATCCAGCATCCGGCATCGGCCTTCACTCTTATCGAGCTCCTGGTGGCCTGCCAGCCGAAGTTGAAAAGCGTTCTTCGCTTTAAACGAAGGCCAATTCGAGCAAAGTATTTTACTTTGATCGAATTGCTTGTGGTCATTGCGATTATCGCAATCCTGGCGGCGATGCTGCTGCCAGCTCTGAAACAGGCCCAGGAGAGCGCCAAATCTATCAGGTGTGTCGGCAATGAAAAGCAGATAGTGCTTGCGATGTTCAGCTATGCCGATGAACAGGACGACTATCTTCCCAACCTAGGGGCTTGGGGCGTGAAGGAAACTGCCGACTATTATTCCAATGCATGGGTGCAGCATGTTTCAAAATACACGGCAGGCAAGAACGTCTCGACCATCACCGATGTAAAGAATACCATATTCGAATGCCCGAATTATCCGCAGACCTGCAATCTGAACGGTACGGTGAACGGGTGGATTGGCAACGGCTACGTGGTCAATCCCTGCATCAACGGGACAAAGGACTCCAGCAACAACTGGCAGTTCGCCAGGCTTTCAAAGGTCAGCAAGGCGGCGGATGTCTACCTCATGGGCGACGGAGGCATCTATAACAGCGTGTTCTGCCTGTGCAAATATGACCACAACCATTATTCCTGCCGCCATAGTTCCAGGAGGATCATCAATGTGGCATATGTTGACGGACATGCTGATTCATTGGTGCGCAGCGTCTTCCTCAACGGCAAGTTCACTGCTTACTATTGATTAGAGATTCCCTATAGTAACGCAGGGTCATGCATAGATCATAAAAATATCGGGAGAAAATCTTATGGCGGATTCAGTTTTGAAACCAAATGCCAGGAATGGATGGAAGCTTGTATGGTCGGATGAATTCGACAAGGACGGGCTGCCTGACAGTTCCAAATGGACTTATGAGGTCGGCTTCGTCCGCAACAAGGAGGAACAGTACTACACGAAGGCGAGACCGGAAAACGCACGGGTTGAGAATGGCATGCTGGTTATTGAAGGGCGCAGGGAGCAATTTCCTAATCCAGGATTCAAGGCGGGATCGGAGAAATGGAGCGAGAACCGCGAATTCGCATCCTATACTGCGGCAAGCATCACTACGCAGAGGAAGTTCGATGTGAAGTTTGGGAGAATCGAGCTCAGGGCGAAGCTTCCGCATGGCACCGGCGTCTGGCCCGCGATCTGGATGCTCGGAACCAATATAACCGACATTGGCTGGCCGCGCTGCGGGGAGATTGACATCATGGAGTATGTCGGCTTTGAGCCGAACAGCGTCCATGCGACCGTCCATTACAGCAGTGACGGGAAACATGCGCAGAAGGGGACCAAGACAATCACCGAGAAGCCATATGATGATTTCCACATATACGCCGTGGAATGGGACTCCAGTAAGATGGATTTCTATTTTGACGACAAGGTCTATCACACTTTCAATCTGGATGACGCCGCCGAGAACGGTTACAACCCGTTCCGTGATCCGCATTATCTGCTTATAAATCTGGCGTTTGGCGGAAGTTGGGGAGGCAAAATCGATGATTCAATCTTCCCCCAGAAATACCTGATTGACTACGTGAGAGTCTATCAGAAGTCCGCTGTATAAAATTAGGATTATATGTTTGCTGGAATTGCATTTGCCCTGTTGGCAGGATGTTGTTTTGCGGTCGGCGCCGGACTCTTTGCAGAGGTGTCCAGACGCGGATTGCCGTTCATGCTGTTCCTTTCCATCGGGGCGATGATCGGCCTGGCAATCTCGCTGCTGGTGATAGTGGATTGGCCGGCAGTGAATTCTGAAAAGAGGATAGGTGAAATGTCCCTCTGGATCATCCCTGGCGCCTTGGCGAACGTGGCGGGCCACCTGGCGATGTCGCGCGCCATGTCGACAGGCCGTGCTCCGGTCGCATGGGCGATCGGACAGGGAGGACAGTCGGTGACTTTCATTGCTACGGTCCTGATCTGGAACGAAACGGCTGGAATCTTTTCCTGGCTTGGACTGGGGCTTGTCCTTGCGGGAGTTGCGCTGCTGTCCCAGGCGAAGACCGGTTCAGCGGACGTTTCCCCCAGGAGGGGCTGGATATTCTGGTCTCTGGCGGCAATGCTCATTTATGGAGTGAACCAGACGCTGATGTCCGTCCCATCGCACTGGCAGGGATGGCATGATTCCGCTCATCTCCGCCTGCCAATCACATTGGGTTCGATCGGATTTGCAGGGATCATGTGCTCGCTTGGATCCGATCGGCATGTGTTTCGCCGTCTGCTGCCGTGGGGCGTCTCATACGGCATTGTGATATGCGCCTGTTTTGCGATGATATATCTGTCACTGGACCGTCTCGGCGCCGCAGGCGCAGCGGCAATAGCCTGGCCGCTGGCGTGCAGCATGGGGGTTGTGGGATATGCAGTCTGGGAGCATGCGGTGCAGCACAGGCATGTCACGCGCGCTGAAATATTTGGAATTGCAGTTGTTGTCGCGGGGATCGGTTCCCTGGCGATGCGGAAATGAACAAGACAGGAGGTTGTCAACTATGATGGCATTCCCTAATCATCCGGAACGGATGCAGGTCTGCCTGGACGGGACATGGGATTTTTCCTGGCTGGGAGCAGAATGCGACATTGGAAGAATCACTCCATCCTCTCTTAAATACGACGGACTTATGGCGGTCCCTGGAGTATTCGACACGTGCATCGATAATTTCGGACGGCGCGGTGTCGGCGCATACCGCCGCAAGGTGCATCTTGAAACTCCGGCCGGACAGAAACTGCGTCTGAAGATCGGCGGCCTCGGTCTCTATGCAAGGATATGGTGGGACAAACGTGAAATCGGCGAGTGCAAGCTGCCGTATTCGACAGTTGACTACGACTTTGATTCCGGGAACGGGACGGAGCATGAACTGGTAATTGCCGTTGACAACCGTTTTGATGCTAAGCGGGTTCCTCTTTTCAACCCTAATTACGATTTCTACGGATATGGCGGGATCTACCGAGGAATAAGCCTCCAGTCCCTGCCGGAGCTCCGCATCGAAAGGGTGCGGGTGTCCACATTGGACATCGAGAAAGGACTTGTGCGGCTGAAAATCATGCTGGGCGGGAAAATCCCGTCCGAACTGGAGCTCTCAGTAGGCTTCGACCATGGACCTGCAAAAAAGCTCAGAAGAAAAGCTGTGGACGGGGAAATAGTGCTGGAGCAGCGCGTTCCGGATTTCCGTACATGGTCTCCGGAAAGTCCCAGCCTTCACACCGTACAGGTCAGGATCGGAGGAGACAGCATTGAAGAGAGGTTTGGCATAAGGACGGTCAGGACGGAAGGGCGGAAGATATTGGTCAACGGCAAGGCTGTGCGCCTGGTCGGCGTCAACAGGCATGAAGCCCATCCGGAGCTTGGGCCGACCCAGACTGCGCACCTGATGCTTGACGACATCCGCCTGATGAAGGATCTTGGATGCAACTTCGTGCGATGCGTGCATTATCCGCAGGACCAGGCCTTCCTCGACATCTGCGACGAGGCCGGAATGCTTGTCTGGCAGGAGAGCATGGGATGGAACAACACCGAGGAGGAGGCGCTTGATCCGCAGTTCAGGAATCTCCAGGTCGAACAGACCATGCTCATGGTCCGCAACAGCATAAACCATCCATCTGTCATCCTCTGGGGATTCATGAACGAGGGATGCTCCGAGACAAAGGCCGGGAGGAAGCTGTACATGGATCTTGCAGACACTGTCAGGAACGAAGATCCTTCGCTGCTTGTGACCTTTGCATCCAACAAGTGCGAAAAGGACATCTGCTTTGAGTTTGCCGATGTCATCGCCATGAACATATATCCCGGATGGATATGGCCGAACGACTGGAACACCGAGTCGCACAGGATGATAAGTAAAACTGTCGAAGAGAAGGCGAAATTCGCATGCCGTCCAGATCTTGCCAGAAAACCGTTCATCATCTCCGAGATTGGCGCCTGCGCCCTGTATGGCTGCCATGACCGTGCGAACGCGCAATGGTCCGAGGAGTTCCAGGCGCAGTATTTTGAAGAGGCGTGCCGCTGCATCCTCGGGAATCCAAGATTTGCCGGAATTGCATTGTGGCAGATGTTCGACACAAGGTCTTTCGTGAATGCCGGAGAAGTGCGATGCAAGCCCAGGGGATTCAACTGCGCCGGTCTCCTGGACGAATATAGGAGGCCAAAGCTGGCATATGATTCAGTGAGGCGGATTTTCAATAAGCATACAAAAACAGGAAGATTAATAAAGGGGAGAAAACATGAATAGAAAATACTTTTCCACCGGAATTGCGGCAATGGCTGCGGTTGTCCTTCTGTCTGCGGCAGGTGCAGGTGCTGCGGACGCCGTGCCAGGGATAACGCTTGACCACCGTGGTCTTATAAGTGTCGGAGGAGGTGTGATCAGCTCAAACCTTGTCGCCTTTGGATCCGGATGGAAATACGCCGCCCAGGACTACTGCCTGGAAAATATAAAGAAGTCAGGCAAGGGCATGGATTTGAAGTATGAGGCGAATTTCAATGTCCCCGGCGCCCGGCTGAAGATGATAGAGACGACAAAGGCGATCAATGACAAAGGCAAGGCAGGTCTGAAAGTCTCGTATACGATCAGCGGCGAGGGTGAAACATCTCTTGATAACATTTATGTGGCTTTCAGGATTCCAGTGAAGGATTTCTCCTCGTCGGTGTTTGCTGCAGGCGGTGAAAAGCTGCAGCTACCGCAGTCATATGGGAATGAATATCTTCCGTTCCCGAAGAACGCATCGGACATCTCCGTGGGCAACGCCAAGTTCAGCATGAGCATCAAAGGCGACAATCTGGAGGTCTGCCTTGTCGATGCCAGAAAACAGAAAGGCAATGAGAATTATGAACTGAGGATCAATTTCAAGAACGGGAAAAAGTTTACGAGCACGGAGCTGTCATTCGACCTCTTCTCCGAGGAGCCGCTTTTCACCATTGCCTCTGACAAGAACTGGATTGAACTGCCGGTCGCCACCGAGATCCAGGAAGGCGGAATTCTTGATTTCTCGTTCAGGTCTGATGCTCCCGCCGGCAAATACGGCCGCATCATTCCAGGGAAGGACGGACATTTTGAATATGAGAAAAATCCGAATGCGCGCCCCAGGCTCGTAGGTACAAACATCTGCTTCAGCGCAAACTATCTCACGAAGGAGGCCGCAGACAAGCTGGCGCGCACGTTCCAGCTCATGGGATACAACGCGATACGGTTCCACCATACAGACGTTGATCTGGTGAACGGCAACTGGAACGCCAAAAAGTCTGACGACATCAGCGAGAGCCAGCTGGACAAGATCGATTATCTTTTCGCCGCGATGAAGAAGGCCGGCATGTATGTCTCGATCGACCTGTACACGATGCGCCGCTTCGGTGCGGATGAGATCGAGGGCTGGAACAAATATGTCGACAACCCGAACGTGATAAAGGCACTGGTCCCGATACTTCCTGGCGCGTTAAACGCCTGGACGAAAATGGCGCTGAAATGGCTGAACCACGTCAATCCCTACACGGGAATGGCAATGAAGGACGACCCGGCCCTTCTGACCATCTGTCCGGTGAACGAAGACAGCATCGCCTCAGTCTGGTCTCCGAATCCGGAAGTGAAGAAGCTCTATCTCGACCGGTTTGAAAAATGGAAGGCCGATAACAGCAAGACCGGAAATCCAGATGCGCTTTTCGCACAGTTCCTGACCGAGATCAAGGTGGCGTCGAACAGGCAGATGGCGAAGTTTTTCAAGGACAACGGTATCAACGCGATGATAACCGGAAGCAACTGGTGGGGCACGATGGCTCAGACATTTGAACGTACCGAGTTCGATCTGGTCGACAACCACCATTACTGGGATCATCCGCAGCCCAGCTACAACCAGAACAGCGACATGAAGACATCATTGGCGTATATCTCCCCGTGCTTCATGATGTCGACACGCATATTCGGAAAGCCGTTCACGGTCAGCGAATACAATTTCTGCGCGCCGAACCAGTTCCGCGCGGAAGCCGGAGCCATGTTTGGAGCGTACTCCGCTCTGCAGGATTGGGATGGGGTCTACCGCTTCGCCTGGGCGCACAGCGATAAGAATGTGATGGAGCAGAAACCGATTGAAGGGTTCGATATCGCTACGGACCCGCTCGCCCTGCTCACGGAACGCCAGATAGTCCTCCTGTTCGGACGCGGCGACGTGTCGCCGGCAAGGAAGAAGTTCATATATGCCGTCACAATGGATGAAGCGACCAAGAACGGCGTGGGCGACATGTGGGCGAAAGGATTGTTTCCGCAGGCGTTCACAGCCACAGGATTGGTCTCCCAGATAGGTTCGCAGCTTGTGGAGGGAGGCAGGAGCATCCAGGGCAAATACGATGGCGTTGTCGCGGCGGCTGCTCCAGCGGCCGACTTATTGTCCGGAAACCAGTTCATCGAGGCCAAGAGCCTTCCGAAGCTTCCGGAAAGCGGAGAGGAAATAGTCTCAGACAACGGACAGATCATCCTGAACAACAAAAAAGGGTATGTCAAAGTCGTATCCGACCGGACGGAATGCATTGTCGCTCCTGCGGCTATCGACCTCGACTGCAAAAACCTGTCAGTCATGAACAGCAGCTTTTTCTCCTCGATCTCGGCGTCGGCGATGGATGACAAGCCGCTGCCGGACAGCAAGCGCGTGCTCCTGTTCCATCTGACCAACGTGCTCAACACCAACATGCAGTTCAGCAATCCCAAGATGACGACTCTGGTCAAACGCGGCACGCTTCCGTATCTTGTCCATGCGGGATCCGCGGATGTGACGCTTAAGAACAGCAGTCAGGATCTTAAGCTGTATGCCGTGGATTTCTCAGGCAGACGCCTGCGCGAGGTCAGGACGGAATACAAGGATGGCGCGTATCAGTTCAAACTCGAAATTGCAGGCGATGCAAACGCGCAGCCTGCTATGATCTACGAGCTGAACAGCAAATAGGTTTATTCTTTAAAACAGGATCAAATGCTAAGCCGGATTCTCAGCTGTGTCGCATGCTTTTGCCTTGATCCCTGATTTGCCGGTATCTATGCGCCAGCTGGCGATCCTGCGTGGACCGAGCTGGTCCAGGACGAGAGTCTTTCCGGACAGTTTCAGCTTCGGACGCACGGATTTGCCAGCCGTCTCAAGCAGGCGCAGGATAAAACCCTTTCCGTCTGCCGCCTGCTTGAAGGCGAGGACTTCGATATTTGCCGGTTCAACCTGCATGAGCGATCCATAGCTTGGAAGCGTTCCGCGCTTGGGAGGAACTGGCAGTGCGACGATCTGCTGTTCGAGGTTCTCTGCGAGTTTCGCAAGATCCTTGTTTCCGGGAGACAGCATGAAATTGAATTTATATTCGCCGCAGTCGGCCGCCGGGAACCAAGGTTCTCCGGCCTTGATCTTTCCGCTGCGCGAGTATTCGCTTGAACGGACGACAGTGGCTTCAAGGGAACCCTTGCGGAGATTGAAATTACCTATGGCATCGCTTATGAACGCCACTGATTTTCCATCCTTGCCCTCCGTGCGCACCCAGCGGCACGCGGGGACTTCCCCGATGGACGGGCGTTTCACGCTTCCTCCCGGGATCTCATATGCCGCCTTGCCGGCGTCAACAGGCATTACAAGCTTCAGCCTGCAGCTGGGGTTGTCCCAGAAGACACGGGCTGAGATTTCTACGTTGTCCTGTCCGGAATAGAGCTTGAGTGTAAGATCTATCCTGGACTTCCTGCCGGCAAGCCGCACCCAGAGAGCTGAACGCCACGGCCCCTTCTCGAGAACCTTTACGGTTTTGACGGTCCACTGCTCCCTGACCTTGGAGATGCTGATCCCTTCCTCGTCGTTCTCTCCACTCCCCCATGAACCATAAGGGTCATCGAACATTGTCGCGCTGAGGCCGTCGCCTTTCAGGAAAGGTTTTCCGTCCTTCAGTATTTTGATTCCTTTCCTTCCGGGAATAGCTTCTACTTTGAATATTGAGTTCTGGATCGAGTTTGCGGCGGCAGTTGCAGGTTTGGATTTTGGGCCTTTCGGCGCAGGCGCGCCTTCGACCCATGCCATCTCGAACATGGACCATCCCATCGGAGGAAGTTTCACTGGAACAACTGCACGTTTCCTCCAGCCGACATCTCCGAACAGATTCGGACAGTCGGTAGACACGAGCTGGAACGGAACCGGATTTTTCCTTGAATCAAGGATCCTGACAGGTATCTCGTCCGGACGGTCGCGGTAGTCGAAGATCGGACGCCAGTCAAGACACGCCTCGAAATCAATGTAGCCTTCGTATTCGTAGGGATGCGGGTTCCACACGAGCATGGGAGCACCGGTCGGCATGTCTCCCTCGGTCTTCAGGACTCGTGTATCTATCTGGTTTGACAGTGCGTTCAGCGCCTTGAACTGTGCGTATTTCGCGTCCTGCACCGCGCTTCCAATGCTCTCTATCTGTTCGTCGGTCGCGCGCTCGATGCTCGAGCCGGGAAGGATGTCATGGAATCCGTTGAAGAGTACCGTGTCCCAGGTGCGCTGCGGGATTGAAATGGATTTTCCGAATTTCGCCGACACGGCTGAACATGTCTTCTCAGCGCTGATGATATGCGCCTGGGCCCTGCGGTACTGGTATTTGAACTTCGCCATGGAACTGTAGCAGCCGCGCTGGCTGTAGCCAAGCTCGCCCACGACATCCTGGAGGAAGCTGGCAGGCTTCGACTTGATTTCCTTGTCGAGATCCGCAAAGAAGCGGTGGTAGGTGGAAAAGATGACATTGACCTCCGGATGCTGTTCCGCCCATTTGCGGATTTCGCAGATGATCCTGCGGGTCGGTCCGCCGCCATGGTCGCCGAGTCCGTAGAATATGCCGACGTTCTGCAGATCCGATGACTTTGCAGACTCAATCGTCCCTTCAAGACGGCGGTTCATCTCGTCGCGGTTCGTGCCGTACCATCCGAATGGACGGTATGCGAGGATCTCGGAACCGCCGCACCCGATCCACCTGAATGCGTTCCTCCGCAGAGGCAGCTGCTCCTTTTCAGGACGTGTGAATGCAAAATATTTGATTCCAGCCGACGCCATGATGTCGGGCATACCTGCGGCATGTCCGAAGCAGTCCGCAGCCCATCCGACCTTGATCAGCTTTCCGA
>CAZDNQ010000162.1:0-9378 GCA_964506605.1 uncultured Victivallis sp.
TCCTGGTAATCAAGCCTTGCGTATCCATTCTTTCTTGCTTCTTTTGTTTTATCTTCATTTTCTCCTTCAAAGTTAAATTTTTCACCTTGTGGAAAATTTTTCGCAAGCATCATGATCCCGAGGCTTGATTTACGTGCGGGATATATCTCGTGGGAGCCGATTCCCTCCTCGAGCGTCTGATGAGGGCGTGAATGGACAAGGTAGCATACGGAATCCTTCCACAGTACGCCAAGAGCGACTGCACGCCTGTCATTTTTGAGCTTCCTGAGTTCCGGCAAGGCAATTCGAAGAAGGGGCGAGCTATGTATGGCTTGAGCGGCCAGGATGTGAATTCCAGGCCCGGCATAATACTTCTTCTTTTCCGTCTTGCTGAGAAAACCCTCCTTGAACAGTGTTCCGAGGATTCTGTTCACACGGGTATGTTCTTCTTTCAGGATTCTTGAGAGCTCCCTGCTGCCTACCGGTTTCGGCTGACCGAGGACTTCCTGGAGAACCTCGATGCTTCCGACAATGCTTTTGTTATATTGTGTTTTCATGGTGCTAATATAGCACCAACTATTAAAAGTCAAATACCATTTGAAATATTTCCTGAGATTTAATTCCCGAAGACCTTCCTCAGCAGCTCGGTGGTGCGGGCCGCTGGATCCTGGCGGATCTTCTTCTCCTCATCGGCAATCACAAGGAAGAGCCCGTCCAAAGCCTTCTGTGTCACGTAGTCCTCAAGATTGGCATTTACCTTTGGCACAAGAGGTATCAGATTATATTTCTGTGAAAGAGCGCCATATAGCTTTGCCGCCCCGACCTGGTCAAGCTCCTTCTTGATTATAGGCGCATACTGCGCCTTCAGCCTGTCACTCGTCTTTGCACGGAAGAAGTCCGTCGCGGCCGTATCATTTCCGGAAAGTATCGACTTCGCATCTGAAAAGCTCATGCCTTTTATGGCATCCAGGAAAACAGGCCCTGCGGATTTCGCAGCCATTTCGGCACCTTCGTTCATCTTCTTCTCCAGGCTGTCAACCTGGGAACCGAGTCCGATGTCGCGCAATGTGTCTCCGAACTTCTGGAGTTCCTGCGGCAGCAGGATTTTCAACCTTGCATTATCCCAGTAACCGCCCACCTTCGAAGTCTGGGCGACCGCATTGCCCGTACCTGTAGACAAAGCCTCCTTGAGTCCGGCGACAATTGTATCCGTGCTGAGGCCGCCCTGCCCGCCTCCTGCGAACTTCGCAAATTCCTTGTCAAGAGTCTCGCAGCCTGTTGCAATCATAATAAATACTGAGACTGAAACAACATTTATAAGGCTTTTCATATTCCCTCTTAATTATATTGCAGCGCATTTTGAATATATGGACTAATAAAAGCTACCTTTATAATTTTACAATTGCTGTATTGCGGAAGATTTTCAAGAAGTCGGTTTCAGGCACGACTCTCCCCTGCGGCCAGGCTGGACAGGCTGGCTGTCCGACGCAAAGACGGGAGACCTCGCAACAGAGACCAACCGGGCATCAATTACCGTCCGCAGTTTCCGCAAACGACAACTCGTCCAGGAGATAAGTCGTAGAGAACATGTCTTTCGCGCCGGAGTAGACGCCGACATGGTAGATGTCCGCAGGATTGACCGGCTGTTCCATGCTCTTTTCCATGCCCCAGGCATAGGAAAAGTCACTGAACGGGATGACAAAATGCTGCCATTCGTCCAGCCTGTTAAAATCGACCCGGGCGCGCGCGAGATACAAGGCTCTGGGGATTCTCTTTCCGTCCTTATCCACCAGATCCTTGTTGCCCAAAGACCATCGGCAACCTTCGGCGGAATACAGGTCATTGCCGGTCGCTCCCACCATCCGGTGCTGATCCGCCGCCGGGATCGTCCAGAGGACCGCGTAGATGTAGAACGGATAGCGCAGGCGCGCGTCCCCTTCATTCTTCTTCACAAGGCTCATCCACTGCCAGTCTAGGACCTTCAGATGAAAGGACAGCGCATTCGCTCCCTGGGGAGCGGGTCCGGTCTCCTCCTCGAACAGGTTGTCCTGCTCGTGCGCGCCCTGGAAAATGAGCGCCGACTGCTTTCCACTCGCGGCGTCGCCTGCATTGATCCTGGCATAATGTTTGTCAGCTGAATAGGCCCAGTTGCCTTTCTGATAGGTTTCGCTGGTGGCATTTCTACCAAGCTTCCCGATGCCGACCTCAAAGTCGTCGATCGATCGCACGATCCTGACTGCCTTTGATTCGTTGCCGGACAACGAGGTCCTTTCTTTCCTGCCGCTACCTAGGCGCTCGAAGCAGCCGTCATCCAGGAAAAAGGTGCCGGGGCTGTTCGCCGGCAGCAAAAAGAATATCTCATTCACGAAATCGGCGGAGTACTTGGTGGTCGGATATCCCGGCTCGCCGGCCATCTTTTGCCGATGCTGCATCTTCATGTCTTTCCCATCGAGGGTGACGATGTATTTCTTCCATTCATACGAGTCGATGGTCACCGGCTTGCACCAGGACGTGAACCACGTTCCCGGAACCCGGCGCGTATCATGACCGACATTAAGAGTAATCGGCCTGGTATCCTTGTCCAATTTCGCATAAAACGTATACGCGTCGACTTCCGACGGGATCTGGCAGTGGAAGTCATACCCTATCAGCTTGGGCTGGTACTTGCTCTGCCTGAGAGTGACCTTGATCACCTTCCCTCTTGCCGGATCTTCATCCTGCGCGACCTCATAATAACCAAGCTGTTCCCTGCATTCCTCATCCTTGATCTGATAGGTTTTGAGAGTCCACTCGTGGCCGACAGCGAATTCATCGAGATACAGGCCATCATATTCGTTGGCCGCCTTGGGCAGCTTGTGCTCGAGGAAATAGTGCGGCCCTGCCCACCGCACGGCGGTTGCTTCCCCGCACTGGACCTCCACCATGCCCAGGAGGCAGAATACTACGGCCTGCAAAATCCCTGGCATCATGATGTGGCGGCTCCTGAACAAGAGACTCCCTCCCCTGGGAATGGCTGATAGGAATTGTGATTTGATAATATGAATAGGATAGTCTGGGAACTGTGAGGAATCAAGGATGACGGGCTGGATTCAGCTCCCTTTCCCATTGTAGAATCCTAGTATATCAGACTAGTGATTTACCTTCAAGTCAAGCGGGTATGTCTTCCGCTGCCACTCGAATATTGATGGAACGGCAGGCGTCGGGCGCGGAGCCTCCTCATACGGAAAAACCTGGTTACCGACGTCCACCAGCGGTTTCGCCCTTCCACCGATCGCCGGTGATTTTGCACCATAGAATTTGTTGTCCCTGAATTCATTGCCGACACAGGTCGGATCGTTCAGGCAGACGACGGGATTCTGCGCCTCCTTTATACAGAAGACATTTCCGCAAACGATATGGTCGAAGCTCGACATGCGGAGAAACATGGCGCGCCCCTTGACGATGTTGAAGCGGTTGTACTGGATGATCCAGTTCTCGTTCATGCCCCTTAACTGCATACCGTCCTTTGGCGAAGATGCATCGCAGTTGTAGACGACGTTGCGCGGACCAATGGGGCCATGCGCCTCGTCCTCGGGATGCGTCGAATAGAAGCCAAACCCGTAGTCGCCGTCCTTCCCGTCAGGAGATATCACGCAGTTCTCGAAGAGGTTCTCCTGTGACCAGCCGCAATGCCACTGAGCATCGCTGCCGCGGAACGTCGAATTGCGGATCACGTCCCCCGCACATGCCCAGTTCAGATTGGGACCATGACGCAAATTTATGGATTCCACATTTTCCATGAGACAGTCGAATGCACGCTCGAAGCCGGCATATGCCGTTCCGCCGCCACCCTTGAACCAGGCATCGTCAAAGATGCAGTCGCGTATCTCGCCGTGCTTGGAACTCATGAAGTAGGTTATGTTCCTGCCGGACTTTATCGTCTTCACGTTCTTCACCCAGCAGTTCCAGGTGTAGCTGAACGACGCGCTGTTTATCCAGAGATTCTCGGTCTGCTCGATGGTGCAGTCCTCGATGCCGCACAGCTCGACGGGCTTCACCTTGATAACAAATGAACCGTCCACCACCGGGAAATCAATCCTGAGCGGCTGATCGAAATGAAGCGTGTTTCCGTCTATCTTTGAAATCCGGTACTGGTTCACGCGGTACGATCCCCATTTGCAGGCGTTCTTCACCAGCTCGTTCCAGCGCTGCGAAGCCGGCGCCTCGATCTCGAAAATGTCGCCGACCGCGAAAGGAGAAGCAGCTTTGAGAGTCACTGAAGTTGCTCCGCGCAGGCCGTCTTTCGCCAGTTGGATCTTTTCGCCGGCTTTCTCTCCCGTAAATTCAATCACGCCCGGCATTGAGGGAATGTTCTCCTTCGGAGCGGTCTCTGAGACCAGCACCTCGATCTCCTTTTCAACGGTGGCCCCATCTTCATATTCAGCCTTTGCGCGGAGCTTGTGTATGCCGGCCCCTGTCTTCTTCAGGACATCGTCATTCCGCACCCGCAACGAAAAGGTATTCCCCCAATGCATATGATAGACAGCTGACTTTAAGAGTTCATCTCCCTTATAAAGGTATATGCCGCGCAGATTTTCCGGGTTGGCATGGACTTCGAAGTAGCCGAACGGCGCCTTCTCGTCTATTCCGTAGAACTTGAGCGATTTTTTCGATATCGCATAATTGAACACCAGCTTCGTCTTATCACGCCCTGCCCCGCGCACGACAACGTTGCTTCTGGCAATCTGTACCGGCGTTCCGAGGAAATATTCGCCTGCAGGGATCAGTATCGCCCCGCCTGCACCTGGAAGATCTTTCGCGGCCTGCATGATCACATCGGCAATATCCGTATTAGGCTTTACTGTGCCTGAAAGATCTTTCACGACCGGGACATTTGGAATCCCACCGTGCACGCCGGCATAGCGGAAGTCGGGATATACGATTCCATCGGGGCCAACTATGTCGGCCGCCGTCAGCTTCCCTTTTTCATCTGGACGGATCTTGTACTGCGGTTCCCAGGGACGATTTGAAAACGCCGAAGGTTCGGCCTCATAGATGACGACATCGTCGATATCCTCGGTCAGCACGGCCTTGCCGTAGGAATGGAAAAAGATGCGGACGGAGACGGTCTTGTCCGGAGCATACGCGGACACTTCCGATTTCGACCAGTCGCGCACGCCGGCAAGAGGCGCAAATTCCGGGACGTTGTCATTGAGCACCTTCTTGTCCGCATCAAGGAACTGGATATACATGGCCATGCCTCCGGCGCCCTTGACGCAGCGCGCATAGCACCGGGCCCGATATTCCTTTTCGGGTACAGCCGGGAAGGATTTCGAAAGCAGCGAGGATCCATCTTTGTCGGACGAGTCAGTCACACGGAGCCCTACCTTTCCCGTCCGCGCTGCTTCAGAATTTGCTTTTGACATGCCTTTGTCATCACCGCCGACAATCCAGCCTTCAAGGCCATCCTCGAATCCCGGATTGGGCAGGTCGAACACCTTTCCTTTGATTGGATCCTGGGAGAAAAGAATTCCGCAAGAAATGTACGCCATAAGTGTCAGGCACACCGCAGCTGTCCTATGGAAATAGCGGGTTATTCCAGGCATCGCATTCTCCTTATGGGGTTCTTGTTTTGTCGCGGATTAAGAAAATAGTCCGGAAGTATGGAAGAATCAAGGAGCTTGCACTAAGGTATTATTGTTCTATCCAAGATTAGGCATGTTAATATAACTAATGACATTCCGGGGAAGGTATAGAACAACTATCATCTTGTAGAAAACTTATGCAAGCGGCTGTCTTGTTTTGGATTAGGTGATAAATTTGATTTTCAAATCACGGAATGCTAATCATACAACAGATGTGGTTGATTTGAAGCTGTTAGCCGGAGAAGCTCTTATGACTGGTAAATCCAAATCTAAAAATGGCGTATCCAGCCCTATTTCCATCTTCTGTCCGCAGTGCGGCACTGAAATCAATCCATTTGGATCGGTTCCGGACAAACCGTTGAGAAGAGGTCCTACGGACGAAAGGTTCCAGGAGATAGCGCGCTGTCTGAAAGATCTCATCTATGAAGGCAGTTGGAAGCCCGGGACGCGGATACCTACCAGGCGCCAGCTCTGCCAGAAATATGGCGCCAGCCCGATCACCATACAGAACATAATCGACCAGTTTGAAGAAGATGGTTTTCTGCGCACGGAAAGGCCGTCCGGAACCTACGTCGCTGTAAAGCCTCCGCATACATTCAATGTTGCGTTGGTCTTTCCGGAAAAAAAGGAAAGCAGCCTGCTGTGGAAGGCGCTGTCCACCGTCGCGGAGAAGGACCGGGATGACGGATTGAAAATCCTCCAGTTCACCAGTATAAAGTTCAATGGATGGACTGGCAACGCGGAACAGGTGGCCCTTGTCGAATATGTGAAACGAAAGAAACTCATGGGGATATTCTTCACTTCACCTCCTTTTCTTGTTGAAAGAACGCCAATAGTCACGGAACCTGGAATCCCTCGCTGTGCCTTCACGCTTCCAGGTGCATCATATCCGGAGATTTCAAAGTTCTCTGTCGATGGTACGAGTTTCCAGACGAGGTCGCTTGAATATCTCAGCAAGAGAGGAAGAAAGAAAGTTTCTGTCATAGGACATCCTTGGATTCTCAACCCGTCCCACAACTGGCTGAAGAAAATAGATGAATACGGGCTGAAATCCGGACCTCACTGGCTCCAGGGAATGAATATTTCAGAACCTGCGCCCAGTGAAAATATTGCCAGGCTCATTTTCTCAGACATCTGCAGTGAACATCCTGACGGACTCATAATAACCGACGACAATCTTGTGGAATCGGTGACGAGGGGGATAGCGCAGGCGGGCGTCAGGATTCCATCGGATCTGGAGATAGTGGCCCATACCAATTTTCCGTGTCCGCCAAAAGCGTCGGTTCCAGTTGTTCGTCTTGGCTACGATGCAAAAGAGATTCTTGAGACAGGTCTCCGGCTCCTGCGCGAGAAGAGGTCCGCAGGCACTGTTTCTCCTGCTGCAGCCCTCATCAAGGCTGTTTTCGAGGACGAGTTGAAATAATGGCTCCCTGAAAAAATCCTGAAAAAAATATTTCCAGTCTTGACATGAATGCAATTAATGTTATCGTATTTATAATTAATACAATAACATGAATACATGCTGAAACAGTATTCAAAATGCCAATTACCTAATGGAGGGAATCAAGAATGAAAAAGAACAGAAAGATATTAATGACCGGTGCGATTTTGCTCTTGTTCATGGCTGTCTTATGGCAGACTATGGCAGCCGAATATGCCGTGACTGGTTTCACGCTGGTCGACGCCGGAACGGAAAAGGATATTATGACAATTGAAAACGGCGTCATGATCGACCTGGAGGCGCTCGGTGTATCAAAGCTGAACATCCGCGCAAATCTGACTGGAAACGCTGGCAGCGTGAAGTTCGTACTCGGAGGAACAAGGAGCCAGACCTATACGGACAATGCCATCCCATACGCCCTGTTCGGAGATGACGGCAAGGGCAACTACTACTATGGCAGCTGGAATCCGCCCGCCCTCGGCACATATACACTCAGAGCCACTCCATATTCCGGAGCCAAGGCGACAGGGACGGCCGGAACGGCATATTCGATATCATTCAAGATAATCAACGGGACTCCGAACATCGCGCCAGCCGCGAATGCCGGAAGCGACAAGAGCATCACCCTGCCGACAAGCACGGTCGCCTTGAGCGGAAGCGGGACGGACTCGGATGGGACGATTGCAAAATATGCCTGGACAAAGGTTTCCGGCGGATCAGCCACGATTTCAAGTCCTGCCGTGGCAGGCACGAACGTCACCGGCCTTGTCGCCGGGACATACGTTTTCCGCCTGACGGTCACCGACAACCAGGGCGCGACTGGAAAAGACGACGTACAGGTCATTGTCAAGTCTGCATTTTCAGATACGAAGATAACAAGCTATACGTTGATCGACGCCGGAACTGAAAAAGACATTCTGACAATTGAAAACGGCGCCACGATCGACCTGAAGGCGATCGGCGTCTCCAAGCTGAACATCCGTGCAAACCTGACTGGAACCGCTGGCAGCGTGAAGTTCGTGCTCGGAGGAGCCCAGAGCCAGACCTCTACGGACAGCGCCGTCCCATACGCCCTCTTTGGCGATGACGGTAAAGGCAACTACTATTATGGCAGCTGGAATCCTCCCTCCCTCGGCACATACACCCTCAGCGCTACTCCGTATTCCGGAACCAAGGCAACTGGGACTGCCGGAACTGCATATTCCATTTCCTTCAAGATCAGCAGCGCCGTTGTTGCGAATGTCGAACCGACCGCGAATGCCGGAAGTGACAAAAGCATCACACTGCCGATGAACTCCTTATCATTGAGCGGATCCGGAACGGACACTGATGGCAGCATAGCTTCATACGCCTGGACAAAGTTTTCCGGAGGAGTGGCGACGATTGCAAATCCGGCTGCGGCAGGCACGAACGTCACCGGCCTTGTTGCCGGAACATATGTCTTCCGCCTGACGGTTACCGACAACCAGGGAGCAACGGCATCGGATGATGTCCAGGTCGTGGTTAATCTTGCTCCAAACATTCCGCCTGTTTCCAACGCCGGGACTGATAAGGTTATCACTCTTCCGACGAACTCCGTAACGCTTAGCGGTAACGGAACGGACTCCGATGGGACGATTTCGGTTTACGCCTGGACAAAAGTTTCAGGGGGTTCTGCGAACATTGCAAGTTCAAGTATGGCGACAACGGGCATAACAGGTCTTGCTGCGGGAACATACGTCTTCCGTTTAACGGTAACCGACAACAGCGGCGCGACCGGATCAGACGACGTCCAGGTCGTGGTGAATGCAGCATCTTCAACACCTGGCGAAAATCTGATCTATGAGGAAACCTTTGAAGGAAGTACTTATTTCCCGTTGACTGGTACTTCCATAAACAAAACCCATAACATTGAAAATTGCGGGTTGGATTGGACGCTGTCAAGAGTAACCGATCCTGTCTACCAGGGGCTTCAAGCTTCCAGGTTTGAAATCAGAAAGGATCAGCCCTTGGTTGGAAGTGCACAGAGAATAAGAAGTGAAGTAACAATCATCAAGGGGAATGAAGACCCGTGCTTCACTCCTGACATATGGTACTCGTTTGCAATGCTTCTTCCTACTGTCGGCATGGAATATAGCAGCAGGAGGGATTGTATAAATCAGTGGTTCGAAGATGGATCCAGTGAAACAACAATAAGAGTTGAAAAAGGCAAGGTGTTCTTGGAAGTAACTCCTCCAGAAGGTTCATCTACAATGAAGAAGTATGATTTATTCTCACCTGGACTCGGGACGGTAGGAGATGTCAGTTCTTTTGTTGCCATTCCAAAAGACGAATGGCACCAGTTTGTCTTCCACT
>CAZDNQ010000163.1:0-9370 GCA_964506605.1 uncultured Victivallis sp.
CTGCTCTTGTCCTTCAGGCCCGCCATCCTGCCCAGGCTGTACGGTATGCTGGTCGACCTGTTCATGAACAACGTGTGCCTCGTGAGGAAAAGACCCTGCCCGGACATGGATTCGACATTGCCGAGTATTTCCTTGGCCTTCTCGAGTTCAGCATCCCGCACCTGTACGGCTTTCCTTTCGAGCTCCTTGTCCTCCTTCTTCTGCTCAGCCGCCCTCGCAACCGACTGCCTGTTCGCCTTCAGCTTCATCGTCTCCGAGATGTCCTTGCCGGAGACAGGATCTATCTTAAGGGAGAGTTCGGCGCTGTCGTAGCCGTCCGCGGAGGCAACAAGCTTGAACTCGCCTGGCGGGACGCCCTTGAATTCGGCGACGCCATCATGCAACGGGCTGTTTACATTGTATTTCTTCGAAGCCAGCGCCACAGCTGCGCCTTCGATCTGCGTTCCGGTGGAGGAGTCCACGACTGCTATCATTATACTTATTCCCTCGAAATCCAGGTTGAGCTTCGCGATCTGCTCCCGCGCCTTGCCGATTGAAGCATTAGCCTCGTCGGCCACCTTCTGGAGCCTTGCAAGCATCTGCCCCATCATATCGGCTTCCTCGGGCTGGAGCTGTGTCTTGAGATCAGGAATTGTGATCTTCTCGATGTCGCCCAGCATCTTCAGCATCTTGTCCAGCTGTTCTGCATTCCTGCCGATGGCATCCTTGTCTGGCTTCTTCATCTCGGCGCCCGCGACATATGACCTCAGCTCTTCAAGATCCTTGTAGTGGGGTGAATCGATTTTCGCATATTTTTCCATGAAGAATTCGATCTTCCTGCCGAGCTCCTTCCTGAATGCCTGGATGGTATCATAGTCCTTGAGAATGTTCGCGCCGGCCTTCCTGTATGAGGGGACGATGTTTCTTGCAGCGGCCATGAACCTGTTGGCGTCGGCCAGGCTCTTTGCAATCCCGGTCCTGAATGAATCTATGTTCTTGAGAAGCTCGGAAGCTTCAGAGTAATTGCCCAGTCCGACAAGCTCCTCCACTCCTTTTGTATATGCCTCCTCATTCTTCAGGAATTCCTCCTTGATGGCGCCGCCCTGCTTCCTGACCTGGTCCGGAGAGAGCTTGCCGCCCTGGATCTGTACGAGGAGCTTTTCCGCATTTTCCTTCTGCACGTCCGCCCTGCCTGCGATTTCCCCGAACAGTTTGACAAGCCTTGATTCAGAATTGCCCTTCAGGAACTTCTCCCGCTCACCCCTGAGGCTGTCCGCCTGTATGCACATCGCCTCCAGGTTCCTGATGTTCCCCTCCGTGTTGAACTTGATATCCTGTATCTGATCCCTCGCATCAAGCATCCCTTCGGCGCCCCGCAGGAAATCCTCCTTCATCTTGTATTCGCCCATTGCCTGGTTCAGGCCGATCTTCCACTTCTTTATCGCGATCAGCCCCCTCTCAAGGGTCACCGCCTGCCATTCCTTGTTGTCCTGTACTGTCATGTCTGCGTTTATGGTGTCGTAGACAAGGCCCGTGGTGGAGGAGCCAAGCATTACCGTGTTTTCAGCCGCGCTCGCAATATCACCGATGAACAGCGGAAGCCCCTTCACTCCCTCCCATGTGGCCTTGGTCGCGGTCCTGACGGTCGACTTGGCGGTTATCCACAAAATCCTGGCGTCGCTGACTTTTGACATGTCTCCAAGTTCGTCGAACTGCTTGTCAAGGTATTCGTAGTTCTTGACCGCCAGCTCATTGTAGACGACCTTCGACTGGTTCACGGCGTTTGTTATACCGGTCATGTGTCCTGCGAAATTCACAGCGACATTCGCCTGGGAGAAGGCTCTTTTGTCCTTCTTTGCGGCCTCGGCCTCCTCGTTCCAGGACGAATAGCCTGCAAAGGCTGCACCGACTACGAAGAGCCCCTTCATCTTCGCCGCATCGCTGATGCCTTTCCTGACGGGCTGTTCTGGAATTCCTGAGGCAGAGGGATAAATCTTTTCGCCGACAACCTTGTTTGTCTCCTTTATACGCACATAGCTGTCGAAAAGATCGTCCTTGATCGCCTGCGCCTTCTTGAAGTCGCCTTTCTTGACAAGGTCGTTTATCTGCTGCTGCTTTGCGGCGAAATCTATCTTGGACTTCCTCTCGGCCATCGCCTGCGCCTCGACAAGTATGTCACGGCATGCGTTCTGCGTGTTCTTGATGTTCTTCGCATTCAGCCCCGCAGCATCCGGTGCTATGGCCTTTCCTGACTTCACCTCACCGAGAACCCTCATGAAATCTTCAGGAGAACCCTTTATGTTGTTCTTCTTAAGTATCTGTTCGATCCTGGCGTTTGTCAGGCCGGATGATCCGATTGCCTTCTTCGTTCCCTTGCCCATGATCTGCAGCTTGTCCGGATTGTTCAGGAGTTCCTGATGCGGAATTTCAGTTCCTTCCATTGCCTTCTTTATATGATCGTTTGTTTCAACCAGGGCCTTGCCGGCCTGGTCATTCTTCATCCCTGCCGATACATATGTTTCCTTGGAGCGTGCATCGGTGGAGATCTGGACAAAGTGCGCCTCAGTGCCCGGACGCCCCATCGAACCCTCGGTATGGACTGTCATATCAAGCCCGCCTATGTTCACATATCCCGGACCTTTCGGGGACTTGTTCACCGGGAGCCCCATCTTTTCTGCGATCTTCGCAACCTTGTCGGAAATCCTGGAACCGGCTCCGGCATCAGTGTCACCGCTCCAGCCGCGATGATCCTTGTCACCCATCTTTGTTCCCGCCGTCTCCTTCAGCGCCCTGGAGGATTCTGAAGCGCCCGACCCTTTGGACTCATTTGCAATCCGCACAAGCTCATCCTGGGCGGGTTTCCTGTATTCGATGGTGAGCTGCTGGCTCTTCTCACGGTAGATTGAATATTCCCTGTTTATCTTCGTCTGCTTCTCGGACGGGGAAAGGATTTTGTCGGAGCGTATTTCCTGGATCCTGTCGTTGAACGTCTTCTTGTTTATCCCTTCAAGCCTTTCTCCTTCCTTTACAAGGTCTCCAAGCCTCTTCAAACGGGCGTCATCGTCCTCTGAAAACACAATGTGCGGAACAGCCGACACACAGAGAATCAATATTATGAGGGCTTTCAGGATTTTCATTTGCCCAGCCCCTTTCTCATCTTGACAGCCTGCACCGCAAGCGGACTTCCCTGGGGAAGCTTGGTAATGACTTCATCAAGGTTTGACTTTGCAATCTCTGTCAGACCGTTCTGGATCTGCATTGCCGCAAGGAGCAGTCTCACATCAAGGCTCCCGGGATGCCTTGTAAGTATTTCATTAAGCCGCGAGATGCCAGTGTCGAAGTTGTTTGTTTCACCGCAGATCAGCGCTATCTGGAGTGACGCCGCATAGAGATCGGATTTTGGAAGTGCGATCCGGCGCTTGATGAATGCATAGGCCTTGTCGAACTCGTCCAACTGGATATATGCGTCGGCCGCTCTCGCCAGGATCGCCTCGTCGCCTGGACGCCTGGACAGCACATCCTCATAGATGTCGGCGGCGATCCTTACGGCATAAGGGTCGCTGCATATGACATAGGTGTCGGCGAGATCTACGGCATATGTGTCATCTCCCGGGTTCTCCTCGGCCGCCTGTGCCAGCAGTGCAATTGCGCTGCTCCTCTTGTCAGCGTTTTTCGGATCGTTGAATGACTCTATCAGAGCCGCCGAGGCCGCGGAATATGAAGATCTGGACATCGTCTCAGGATTGACAGCGGGTTCCTTGTATTCTGGCAAAGTTTTGTCGCCTTCGGATGGCGCGCGCCTGACTTGGAAAAAGACAACCGCCAGCATGACCGCCACGATAATCAGGGTCAGGCATCCGCACCCCAGCGTACCTGAAAGTAGGATTATCTTCCCGCCTTTTCCGGACTTCTTCCATCTTACCAGAGCCGCGACGAAAATAATGAGTGAAAAGAAACACGCTGCTACTGATGTGATGATCAGAGCAGTTTTCCATGAAGGGGCCTTCAATCCTTCTAGGAACGGCTTCTTCTCTGCAGTTGTCTGGGGGCCAGGTTCGGGCTCTGGCGTGGCAGCAGGCTTTTCCTTTGCTGCAGTCTGTTTTCTGTCGTCAGCCTTCTTCTCTTCCTTTGTTGCTTGAGGCGTGATTGCCGGTTTTGCAGCCTCCTTTGGCTTTTCAGGTGGAGGTGTCTTCACGGCTGGAACCGTCTGCTCCTTGGGCTTTGACTCCGCCTTGAATTCCTTTTTCACCGGAGAGCCGGAAGTCTTCCTAAGCCTGAACAGTCCGCTGTATTCAGCTTTGTCCGCGGAAGAGATGGAGATCTTTCCGGATTTCGATTCATATCCTTCGGCATCAACTGTAATCGTGTAAACTCCGTCCGCGATCCCCGTCAGATTCGCCCTGCCGTTCTTTACCGGGGCGTTCTGCGGCGTCGGGCCGGCGACGGCGACGGACGCTTCCGGCAGTGGTATGCCTTCCGCGTCGTCCAGTCCAGTTACTGTCAGCGAGCTTGTCTGGGCGAAAAGGGGAAAAGCGTAGGAGACCACCCCGATGAGAATCAGGAAGGCAAGACTTTTCAATGAAATGCAGCGAATCACAATTGTTTCTCCGATGAGAATATGAATAGTATTTCTGGCGGATAATTTATGTTCAAACTGATATAAGTCCAATTCCAGATGAAGATTTATATTGTTCCGGCTCCATTGAAAAATCTGATTTAAAAGATAACTTCCATGTCCATCAACAAGGAGGTTCCAATGTCTTTCTTCCGTCTGTTCAAAGGTCTTTCAGCCGCTCTTGCAATCTCAATCGGATCGGCATGCTTTGCCGAAGATGCCGTCAAACCGCTTGCGAAGGGCGACAACATCGTGTTCTTTGGTGATTCGATCACCCAGGGCGGCAGTGGAGCCAACGGATATATTACCCTCTACACCAAAGCAGCCCAGGCCGCGCATCCTGATTTCAATATTACATCCGTCAATGCCGGAATCAGCGGCCACAAGGTCCCGAACCTCCAGGCGCGCGTTGACAAGGACGTCATAGCCAAGAAACCGACAATCGTATATATCTACATCGGCATCAACGACGTCTGGCACAGCGTAAAAGGCAATGGGACGTCGAAGGAGAAATACGAGGCGGGCCTCAAGGAATTGATAACGAAGATCAACGCCGCCGGAGCGCGAGTTATCCTCTGCACCCCGACAGTCATCGGCGAAAAGAAACCGGGGACAAACGATCTCGACACCATGCTCGATGAATACAGCGAGATCAGCCGCAAGGTCGCCGCGGACACCAAGACCCAGCTCTGCGATCTCCACAAGGCCTTCCAGGACTACCTGAAGGACAATAATCCCGATAACAAGGAAAAAGGCATACTTACCGCCGACAAAGTCCATCTCAACCCCGCCGGCAACAAACTCGTCGCCCAGCTCATGCTCAAGGCGGTCGGAGAAGACTTGAAATAAATTCATAAGGCAGTTTTGGAATCATGCAGTCTTTGAGGCTAGGATCTGCGGGGATAAGGGGCCAGATAGGTTCGGCGCTCACGCCGACTCTTGCCATCAACTTCGCATCCGCTTTCGGCACATATGTCGAGGGCGGCAAGGTCGTTATCGGACGCGACAGCCGCAATTCCTCACCGATGCTGCATATCGCCGTAACTTCCGCGCTCCAGAGCTGCGGCTGCAAAATTATTGACGCCGGACTCTGCTCTGCCCCGTTCCTGCAGTTCCTGGTAACTCATCTCAAGGCCGACGGCGGACTTCTGATCGGTGCCGGACACCATCCCGCCGAATGGAATGCCATCGTGCCGATCGGCGAGAACGGCGCCTACCTGAACAACCAGAGGATCCAGGAGCTGCTCGATGTCTATCATAACGGCCATTTCAGGAACTGTGCCTGGAACAAGATAGGCAAGCTTGAACCTGTTCCGGGAAACGCGTACGAGAAATATCTTGACAGGATATGCGGCCTGATAGATACGAATTTGGTCTCATCGTGGAAGTTCAAGGTCATTGCAGATTTCTGCGGAGGATCTGGATCCTGCCTGGCGAAGGGGTTCGCCGAACGTCTAGGGATTGAACTGATACCGCTCAACGACACGCCGACAGGAATCCTGCCGCATGATCCCGAGCCCCGGCCACGCAGCAGCTTCCAGGTCAAGTCTTTCATGAGCCACCTGAATGCCGACATCGGTTTTGTTTTCAACAGCGACATGAGCAGGACCGCCATAACTACGGATATCGGAGAGACGCTTTCCGAGGAATATACCTTTCCCATGGTTGCGTCCCATGTGCTCCAGAAGAACGTTGAGCCGTGCACTGTCGTGACCAACTGGTGCACGACCAGGACGCTCGACGATGTTGTCGCAGCCTATAAGGGGAAGGTTGAGAAGACGAAGGTCGGGCAGTCCCCCATAATCGACGACATGCTCCAGCTTGATGCGAAGCTCGCAGGCGACGGCAGTGGAAGCGTCGCACTCAGGAATTCCGTACCCGCCTTCGACAGCTATCTGACAATGGGCCTGATTCTGGAGTCGATGGCGAGCAGGAATGCGCGTTCGTCGGATCTCGCCGCTTCAATTCCAAGATACCATATAATTAAAAGGAAGATCAGCTGCCATTCCTCGCATGCCTATACCCTGCTGCGGAACCTGAAAAGCCAGTTCCATGGAGCGAAGATGACGGAGCATGACGGATTCCGCTTCGACTGGCATGATGGATGGGTCCATCTGCGTGCGGCTATGACTGAGCCTATTATAAGGATGATAGTCGAGTGGCGGACAAAGGAAGAGGCCGAGGAGAAGGCGCTGCAGGTCAGGAGCCTTCTGGAGAGGCTGGTAGGATGAAGACGATAAAAGTGAACGTCCAACATTCAACATCGAACTTCGAACAGCGAATTGAATTTCATTCGGTGGATGTTGAAAGTTCAAAGTTGGATGTTCGATGTTCAAGGAATTTATAAGATGAAAATGTCGACAAGCCTTAAGATCAGCGTAAGCGGCGTCCGCGGAGTCGTGGGCGAATCGCTCACACCTTCGCTGGTCGCGTATTTCGCGGCGACCTTCGGCGAGTATGTCGGGGGAGGGCGGGTGCTTGTCGCACGTGATACCAGGCCTACCGGGACAATGTTTGAGAACGCCGTGATCTCAGGACTTCTTTCCGTCGGCTGCCAGCCGCACATCCTTGGCGTAGTACCGACTCCGACCCTGCAGATGGCGGTCGTAAAACTCCGGGCCAACGGAGGGATCATCATCAGCGCCAGCCACAATCCCGAGGAATGGAACGCTCTGAAGTTCGTGAACTCATCCGGAATATTCCTTAACCATAATGAGGCCGATGAGCTTCTCGACATCTATAACCAGCCTTATACCAACTATGTCGCCGAAAGCGAATACCGCAATGTCCACTTCGCGGAAAACCCCTTCGGCATCCACAAGGACAAGATATTCAGCCAGATTGATGTGGAGCAGGTCCGCAAGGGGAAGTTCAAGGTGGCCATAGACTGCTGCAACGGCGCCGGCGCCCCGTATGCGAAAAGTTTCCTGGAAGAACTGGGCTGCGAGGTCACCGCTATTTTCACTGATATCGAAAACGGATTCGAGAGAGCCCCGGAGCCGGTAGCAAAGAACCTTGGCGCTTTAAGCAGGCTTGTCAGAGACGGAAAATTCGATATTGGATTCGCCCAGGATCCGGATGCCGACAGGCTGGTGCTGCTCAACGCCAAGGGGGAGGCTCTTGGCGAACAGCTCACTCTTGTCCTCGCAATCTCGCATGTGCTTGAGAAGACGAAGAAGCGCGGGAACGTGGTGGTGAACCTGGCTACGACAAAGGCGGCTGAGGACATCGTAAAAGCCGCCGGTTCCGAAACCTCCTATTCGAAGATAGGCGAAATTAATGTCACTTCCGAGATGATAGCTAAAAAAGCTGTCGTCGGCGGGGAGGGCGGCAGCGGGGGCGTCATCTGGCCCGCCGTGCATCCATGCCGCGACAGCTTCACCGGGATGGCGCTGATACTGGAGATGATGTCTTCCCGCGGCGAAAGCATCGATGCCATTGTCAGATCCCTCCCGAAATATTATACTGTGAGCAGGAAGCTCGCAACTTCCGGTTCGCGGGCCTCGCAGAAGGTTATCCGCGAACTCCGCAAGAAATATTCCGCGCAGAAACCCAACACCATAGACGGAATCCGCATCGACTGGGATGACCGCTGGGTTCTTGTCAGGCCTTCGAATACGGAGCCTGTCATAAGGATCACCGCCGAGGCGAAGACCGAGAAGGCCGCAGAAGATCTCGCTGCGAAGTTCGCAGAGGAAGTAGAGAAGATAATCTCGTAAGATGTTATTAGCCCAAAATGAGTTTCTAAAGCTTGTAGTTAACGCATTCTTGCGTGTGGGTATAATTATGAACAGCCAATAATGGCTTAACTACCAACAGAAATGACGTGATATGAAGAGGGGGTATGTATAATTATCGCAAGATGACAGAGCCACAGAGGGAAGACGTTGTTAATACGAGGAAAATCAACAAGCTTCCCCTTCATCAGCCTTTTCATCTGATTGATGGAACTTTGAAAACATATTTGATTACAGCTGCCAATTATGAACACAAACATGTAATGGATGATGAGGAAAGAAGGAGTGAATTTCAGGATAAACTTCTTGCCATGAGCAGAAACATTGATTCAGAAGTCTACAGTTGGTGTGTGTTGAGCAATCATTATCATCTGCTATTGAAGACAGAGATTGAGAGATTTTCAAAGGAATTGTCAAGGTTGCATCGGGGGACTTCCATCCAGTGGAACAAGGAAGATTCTATTCCTGGGAGAAAAATCTGGTATCGTTTTTCTGACAGGGCTATAAGAAACGAATCCCATTTCTGGGCAACGGTTAATTATATAAATTCAAATCCGGTAAAACATGGATATGTAAATAAGGCTGATCTATGGTCGTGTTCCAGTATCCATGAGCATCTTGAAAACCTTGGCAGGCAAAAAATGGTAAAGTTATGGAATGATTTCCCTTTGAATGATTATGGAAAAGGTTGGGATTGGTGATTCTCTGCTTGTAGTTAAGCCATTATTGGCTGTGAGTTTATAGGAAAGAACACGCAAGAATGCGTTAACTACGAACAAAGTGCAAGTCAATCTTTTGATTATCTTAAGATTCGTCAGCTGGGTTCATCGACAATCTTCATCGCCGGTTCGCCCAGTCGCCGATTCTCCGATTCGTTCTTACTTGATTCCCAGGACCTTCTTCACTTCGGGAAGAGTTCCGGCGGAACCGAGCTTTCCGTTCTTGTGGGCGATGAACTTGGCGTATTCGGCCATGAAGATCTTTCCCGGAGGACGGAGGTCGAACTTCTCAGGATTGTCGCGGAAGTATTCGCGGTGGA
>CAZDNQ010000164.1:0-9207 GCA_964506605.1 uncultured Victivallis sp.
GCTCAACAGCGTTTACGCTGATTGAGCTCCTGGTGGTCATTGCGATCATCGCAATACTCGCCGCGCTTCTCCTTCCCGCCCTGCAGAGTGCAAAGGAGATGGCGAAGTCGATAAAATGCCTGGGCAACCTGAAGCAGGTCGGACTTGCGGAAGGTTCCTACCTTGTCGACAATTCATCATATTATATGCCTTATGATACAGGGGTCAGATGGCATGACCGCGAGGATTTCAGGGCGTACATGAACGCACCTGATGGAAGCACCTCCTTTCCCGTCGACATCCTATGCCCGTTGTCGAACGCAGTCCTGCATGCGTCTTCAAACTGGGCCGGCATGGGCGGCAGCTACGGGAAGAACCGCGAAAACACCAGGCGTCCGGCGACCTATCTCGATTATGCAACCCCATACATACTGGAAACAAAGGTCCGGAGCCACTCCAAGCATCCACTTGATCTAGATGTCATGGCCGGCGGCGAATCCGAGATGAATTCGCGCAACTTATATTTTGACGAGGACAACCCGTCCGACTCAAGCAAGTACGGAGCCACGGCATACCGTCATTTCAACAGGCCCACCAGGGGTCCCAGGGCGAGTTCGAATGTCCTGTATTTCGATCTGCACGCGGAGAACACGTCCAGGACATATCTCCTGCAGACGGATCTGACGACCGCTTCACCCATATGGCTATACTGGTATAAATAAATGGAACATATAAAGGGGAAATCATGAACTATCTTTCCATGTCCTGTGCGGCGCTTCTTGTTGCTTCATCCATATCCTCATATTCCGCCGACAGCCCTGCAGGAGAATCCAAAGCTGAAACAGTCTATCAGGGCGCGGAAACCGCTCCGAAGGCGATTCCGACATTCAACAGCGTCGGAATCTACTGGAAGCCTGACGGTGGCGGATCTCAGAGGCCATGCACCGTGAAATACCGCAAGGCCGGTGAAAACTCCTGGAGGGATGCGCTGGATCTCTGGTTCGATCCGAACATGCACGACAAGCTCCCTGAACATTCCCTGGAATACCGAGGAAGCATTGTCCATCTAGATCCGAATACGAAATATGAGATAGAGCTCGCCATCGAAAAACTAGGCGTGAAGAAAGTGATTGAAACGCAGACATGGGATGACAAGTTCCAGATCGCGAAAACCGTGGAGCTTCCCGAGAAGCCACAGCAGCCGTTCACAATCTCCGAAGGCGGAAGCCCGGAAAAAGGGTATGTCCTATATGCTCCGGCAAAAGGTTCAAAAGCGGTGTGGGACGGCGGAAACAATGCGAAATGCAACATCAGGGTGGATGCGTCCTGGGTCATCGTCCGGGGAATCACCCTCACAAACGCGAAGGAGAACGGCATCGAGCTCGGTGATGTGAACCATGTGGTGATTGAGGACTGCGACATAAGCGGTTGGGGACAGAACGATCCGAAGGACGGATTCGGCTTCAATCTTCAGTCCGCGGTATATAGCAAATCAAAGCAACTCAGCCAGATCGTGGTACAGCGCTGCAGCCTGCACCATCCGCGCAGCGACTCGAACAGCTGGCGGGAGAAGCAGGCGAACGGCAGCAGCCATCCCCGCGGTCCGCAGGGAATCAGCTTCGTAGGCGGACAGGGACAGTATGTGATACGTTATAATAAGATCTATTCCGATCCCGACCACATGTTCAACGACTCGATGGGTGAGGTCCACAACTTCGGCTACGAAGGATTCCCGAACCGCGACAGCGATATCAACGACAACTTCGTCTCCCACTGCTGGGACGACGGCCTTGAGATAGAAGGCGCAAACATGAACATCAGGATATGGAACAATTATATTGACTTCACCTGGGATGGCATTGGGGCCGCGACAACATGTCTGGGGCCGTCGTACTTCTGGAGGAACATCTATGCCGTGTCACGTGCCGGACCGAAGACTGACGACAGCGGCTACCGCGGCCATTGCTTCTTCAAGCTTGGAAACGAGGAGCAGAAATGGTCCATGGGCAGGATGTATGTCTTCCATAACACCTCCCTGCAGCCTCCGGCATACGCGGGGCACGAGGAACCCAGCGGAGCTCAGGCGGGTATCGCGTTCACCAGCGACAAGAAACATCAGGAGAACATTGTCACCCGCAACAATATCTTCCATATGCGCATCAATGACGAGAAGGCCGTAATAGATTACCGGAGCACTCCTTCAAACGACTTCGACTATGACATGCACAATGGAAGGGTCATCGCAAAGGAAGGAAGCGAGTCACATGCAATCAAAGGAGAACCCGCCTATGAACGTTCTCCTGACGGACAGCTCTGGCTGAAACCGGGATCAAGCGGGCATGATGCCGCCCTTCGCATACCTAACTTCAACGATGACTTTGCAGGCAAAGGGCCCGACATGGGCGCCGTCGAGACCGGCTCGAAAAATCCCAGGCCCTCAACATGGCCGGATTTCCCTGAACCGTCGCAGGCGGTAAATCCAAAGGAAAAAGAAGAAGCTCCCCAGCCGGCTGCTGAACCGCAACCGGAGCAGAAGCAATGATATAACGGAGGGCGGGTTTTCCAACCCGCCATTTCGCGGCTCCACGGGTGGAGTTTAGTTCATCAGTTCGCGGGTTGGAAAACCCGCGCTCCGTTGAATCATAATCGAGACGATTGAAAATGTAATTTAAAATATAGAAAAAGGAGTATTGGAAATGAAAATGTTCCTGAAGGCAACGGTGCTGTCAATAGCTATTACAGGTTCATGTTGTGCCTGGGCTGCGGACATATACATGTCGCTGGACGGAGCTGGAACAAAGGACGGATCGAGCCTGGAAAACTCCCTTTCCTACAAAAGCGATGAGTCATCCCTCCAGAAGGCATGGGATTCCCTCGCCCCGGGGAGCACTCTTTTCGTTGAAGGCGGAGAATATCCTGCGCGGCAGCTGATTGTGAAGTCCGACGGGAAGAATGAAAAGGAGCTCCGGAAGATCAGCGGAAAGGCGAAGGACGGGAAACTGCCGGTGTTTACCAGCAACTGGGACAAGAATGACAAGGAGAAGGGATTCACCGTATTCAAGGTGGCGAAGGGGTCGACCTGGTGGGCCATAGAGAATTTCGAAATCACAAAGTGCAAGATCGGCGTCGAAATCGAAAACCCCGGCAATGTGGCCTTTGGCCGTATCGAGAACGTCAGCATGAGGGAAATGCGCGAGGGAGTGATCATCACGGGAGGGGCGGACGTCCTGAAGCCCGAGATCGGCTCCCATGACATCCTGATCCGCAACTGCCGTGTCGAGAAGTACGCCAAGAGGGGTTTCCGCTTCAAGGACGGCTGCTACAATATCACGGTCGAGAACTGCTATGCAGACGCCGGCGGCAAGGAATGGTCGACCGAGGCGTTCCATATGGGTTTCTCCTCGCAGGGCGGAAGCGAAGGCGTAAACGACCACGATATCACCTTCATCAACTGCGAAGCCCGCAACAATTACTGGGATGCCGGCGACGGCTACTGGAACGCTGATGGTTTCTGCGCCGAACGCAATTCCTACAATCTCACATACATAGGATGCCGCGCATTCGACAACACCGACGGCGGATGGGATCTTAAGACGGTCAACCCGCTTCTGATTGGCTGCGTCTCGATGCGCAACAAGAAGGATTTCAGGTTCTGGAGCGGAGAGCCGGGCACGGTGATGATCCGCTGCCTGGGCGCATATGCGTTCAAGAGGGGCGGCAACAGCGAAGAGACCGGACTCTGGACTACCGGCAAGGTCTTCGCCTACAAGTGCAGCTTCATCGACAACCCCTACTCAATTGTATTGAACGACTGGCATGTCACTCCGGAGCAGGCGAAGGAGATGAAGGTAGTGATTGAAGACTGCATTGCGACATTCGCGGAAAACCAGAAGGACTTGAACGACAGAATTCAAAATGTCAATTCAGCGATATGGACACCTGGCGGACACGCCGGAGAGGCGCTGGGTTATGCAAATCCGGAGGAAGGGAAGAAGCTCTTCGATGTCGGAAAATCTTTCGACAGCATAGAGTTCGGTCCGGCAAAAGGATATAATTCCTGCTGGAAGGACGAGAACCTGCTGGAACTCGGACGGAAAAAACAGCCCTTGATCAAAATAGAGGGGAAGAGGCTCCCTGCAAAATCCATCTCAGTATTCAAGGATAAGAATCCGTCCGGCTGGTATCTTTCAGGATGGAAAGGCGGGGACATGAAGATTTCCAAGGACGGCAAGGATGCATGCCTGGAGCTTTCATCCAAGGGCGCGGGCGGCGCCAGCTACCAGACAAAGAGGCGCGAGGCGGTCATCGATCTCGGCTCGCATGAGAAGGCGAAATGGAGCCTGCAGATGAAAATCAGGTGCGCCGCCGGGCAGAGCTACGGCGACCTGAAGATGAAAGTACTGAGCATGGACGAGGAGATTAGGACAAAGGAGGTTGCGCTACCGGCAAAGCTCGACGGTTCCGTTTCGGACTGGCAGGAAGTCAAGATCCCCCTCTCATCATTCCTCGAGGATTCAAAGCGCGAGCTCGACTCCTTCTCGGGATTCTCGATCAGGACCGCCGGGGAATTCAAATCGCCGCTGCTCATCGACCAGGTGACCCTGGAGCCGAAATAACTGATCGTTTCCAAATCAAGGATATATGAATCATGTTTATTGACCACGACCTTCATGTCCATACTTATCTGTCGTCCTGCTGCGGCGACAAGGTCAACCAGGTTCCCCGATCGATCCTGGCTCTTGCCGTGGAAATGGGAATCTCGACCATCGGCTTCGCGGATCACGTGTGGTCGAACCCTCTTGTACCGCCTTCAAACTGGTATCGGCCACAGGATGAGACGCAGATCGACAGGCTGAGGAAGGATCTTTCTGAAATTTCGACTCCTGTAAGGGTCCTTGTGGGATGCGAGGCGGACATGGTAGCGCCAGGTCGTTTCGGGATAACAGAGGAATTTGCAATGAAATTGGATTTTGTCCTGCTGTCATGCAGCCATTTCCACATGAAGGATTTTGTCGAGCAGCCAGCCAGCAATGAACCCAGGGACGTGGCCTGCCATCTGCTTTCATTTTTCCGTTCAGGTGTGAAATCCGGACTTGCAACCAGCATCGCCCATCCATTTGTACCTTGCGGCCACAGGGAATACGACAAGATTATTGCTGCAATATCCGATCATGAGTTCGAAGACGCCCTTGGACTTGCGGCGGAAAACAAGGTGGGGCTGGAGATCACGACCGGGTTTATACCGTCAGGGGAGGGTTGCTCCTTCTCCCTGGAGACTCCATTAAGGATACTTTCGCTTGCCAGGAAGGCAGGATGCAAATTCACTTTCGGTTCCGACGCCCACGAACCTGCTGCCCAAAGGAAGCTTCCGCAGCTCTCATGCCTTGTCGGCGCGTTGAAGCTCAATACCGAAGACCTGATACCGTTGGTACGGAATAAAAGGAATCCGCCGGAGGCCTGAACAATCCATGAATTCAAAATTCCGCCTTTCAATCTATGTATTGCTCATGACAGGGATTATATTAATTTCATCAGCATTTTCTGAGGAGCTTCCAGTGAAGAAGATAATATTTGTCGGGGATTCAACGGTCCAGACCTACAAGGAGGAGGAAGCCACCAGGGGCTGGGGGCAGATACTTCCAGAATTTTTCGGGCCCAAGGTCCAGTGCGTCAACACCGCAGTAGGCGGCAGGAGCACCAAGACCTTCATGTCCGAAGGACGCTGGAAGAAGGTGCTTGACGCAAAACCGGATATCATCTTCATCCAGTTCGGACATAACGATTCGCATGCCAAGGACAAGCCGGAATCCACCGATGCGGCGACCGACTACAAAAAATATCTTGAGCAATATGTGTCGGAAGGAAAGGCGGCCGGTGCGGAAATCATTTTGGTCACTCCGATGCACAGGCGGCACTTCAGCGCGGACGGCAGGATGAAGGACATCCTTGCACCTTATGCGGAAACAATGCGGGCGGTCGCGAAGGCCACCAACACCCCGCTGATAGATCTGCACAGTAAAAGCAGGGATCTCCTGGAAAAACTGGGCGAGAACGGATCGGAAGATCTGTTCTGCAGCGCCACCGACCGCACACATTTCTCGAAGAAGGGAGCAACCGTGATGGCGGAGTTCATCGTGGATGCAATACGGAAGGACATTCCCGATCTCAAACCGTATCTCAAGGATTCAAAGTAGGTACGGGCTTCAGCCTGTACCATGTTTTATATTTTTTTTAAAATGGTACAGGCTGAAGCCCGTACCTACTTAAGACATTAACTACGAACCAGTTCACGCAAGAGGTGCATGCACATGCAGTTTGACGAACTCAATAAATTGAAATGGAAAAATTCCTTTTCAGATCCCTGCACCGGCGACTGGAAACAGAAATGGTTCCTGGACGGACAGCTTGCAAAAGTTGAAAATACTCCGGAAGGAATGGTTTTTTCAGCCGGGACAGTCGACAAGGACAATAATTCACATGCGGTGCTCTGGACAAAGCAGTCGTTCAGCGGAGACGTGAGGATCAGCTTTGAATACACCCGTCTCGACGATGTCCAGGACTACGTCAATATCCTGTATATCCAGGCGACCGGCAATGGGACTCCTCCATATACGGAAGACATCTCCGAATGGAACGAACTGCGGAAGATCTCCTACATGTACACCTATTATGACAATATGCGCCTTCTGCACATCAGCTATTCCGCAAACATGGGATCCCATCATCCGGAGAACAACCGCGACTACGTCCGCGCCAGACTATATCCGCGGGATCCGCAGGCGAATTTCCAGGACACCGAGCTTGAACCATCCTATACCGGTTCCGGACTCTTCAAAAAAGGAATTCCCTACCTTTTCACCTGCATCAAGACCAGGGATGATCTTATGCTAAGGATTGAAGGCGACGCCAAGGACAAGATCTTCCACTGGGATATCAGCAGGATCAAGGTTCCTGACCATGGCCGCATCGGCATCCGCCACATGTGCACGCGTGTCGGACGATACAGGAATGTGACGGTCTGCGAGAAGTAGAGGCGGCCTTTCCGTGTCCGCCATAGTCTCGTGCACAGGCGGAAGGCTGTCCCCCCTCTTTAAAAATCAAAACATGGGTACAGTCTAAAGTTTACCCGCCTGCGGCGGCGCCATGGGTGACCAGGGCCCGTACCTACTTATACCATTTTTTCGGGAGGATGTCCCTTTCCTCGTCGAGCAGCTCCTTCATGATCTTCCTGCCGTCCTCGATGTTGTTGATGATGGGATCCGTCATCATCGCCCTCATGAGTATTCCACGGTCGCATGTGACGGCCGCTTCCGCGGTGAGTTCATGGGTGTCCAGAACCTGCTGCTGTAGTCCGAGGAGACCGCGCGGCATCGGGCTGGCCGGAAGCGGACGCGGGCCGTTCATGTCAAGGTCGCAGAGGAGCTCGATGAACGCGTCGTTCGCCATATTGGGAACCGCGCCACGGTTCGCGGAATTGATATAGAACTTCTTCCTGAGCCCGCCCCACATGGATTCGATGATGTCGGTCGCATGGTCGCCCTTCCCTTTTGTAAGAAACTCCTTGATGCTCCTCTTTCCGCTGGCGAACTCCTCGTTCTCCTTCCACCTGGCCTTCATCTCAAGGTCCCGTCCCTGCGCGTCGAATACCATCAGCTTCTCAGGATACGGCTCGTTGACGCCATACCCCTGGAAATATGGAACATATTCCTTGGTGTGAGCCATGCAGTTCGGATAGGCTCCGAAGATGTCCATGAGCAGTAGGGAATATGCGGCGTTGAACTTGGCCTTCGCCTTGGCGTTGGCGTTATGGACGTTGTCGTCTACCTCGTTCTTCACCATCTCCTTCAGCTTCTCTCGCCAGACCGGGAGGAAATCCTTCCCCTTGTATGCGAACTTCGCAAGCCACGTGAAATGGTTCACCCCCTGGACATGGTACTCAAGGCTGCGCTCTATCTCCGGAGGTATTGACGTCGCATCTTCCGGAAGTATTCCCACGTGCTTGAGCATGCGGACCCTGTGATACGGCTCGTGCAGACCGTCGCAGATTGCGAAGCTCCTTATCTGAGGCGCATATCGCATGAGGGCAATGCCCAGGACGGACGTCGGGTTGACAAAATTTATCGTCCAGGCCTCGGGTGCGAGTTTCGCAATGTCCTTCGACATCTCAATGGCTCGCGGAACCTCGCGGAGCGCACGAAATATCCCGCCGGGTCCTATGGTGTCGCCAGAGCACATCCTCACACCATATTTTTCAGAGATGCGACAGTCCACGCCCCTGTAATATGCATTCTTGTCGCTGAATGTGAGAACAACGAAATCCGCGTCCTTCAGCATTTCCCTCCGGTCGGTCGAACCGACCAGTTTCACAGGCGCCTTTGTAGCGGCAATGGCCTTGCGTCCCAGCTTCATCATTGTCTCGAGGACATGCGGCTTGGTATCGACAAGTGCAAGAGTTCCCTCCCTGAGGATCCTGCTGTTCACCATGTTCCATATCACTGGTCTCGCGAAAAAATAGCTTCCTGCCCCGATGACGACGATCTTCGGCGATTTCATATTTCCCCTTTTCGTGTAATTCGTGTGTTTCGTGGTTAACGTTTTCTGCATTCTTTGCTTTTGATGACAATGAATATATTGTACTTTAATATGGCCAACAATAGTAATATAAGCTCAAAGACATGGATAATATTTGCAATATTGGCCCTGTTGATTCATTGCCCCCTTTCCAGGTGAAGACCTCCGGGATGGTCAGGAACATGCCCTATCATTCGACTCCGGGGACGAAGGAAGGAGACATCATGCTGACGGTGTTTCTTGGCGGACAGGGCTTCTACCATCTGGATGGCAGGATCCAGAAGATCAGGCGCGGGATGGTCGGGATTGTGGGTCCGGACAATCCCGGCCTGCTCATCGCAGATCCCAGGAATCCTTATACCCACCTGTATTGCAGGTTCAGGGGCGGATATGCCGTACATCTCGCCGGGATGATCCAGAAAAAGCGGAAATCGCACTTCTTTGAATACGGCAATTTTGCGAAACTCGCGGAAATTCTGAAGAAGATGGGGCACATGAGCCGCTCCGAGCCGCCTTCCGACATGGGAAAGAGGGAGCTCCTGCTTGCCGAAGCGCTGCTGACGCTTGGCGGAAACCTTGAGAACGTAGTCCAGAAGAAGATATCCGCATCCACCCTCAGATATTATCTTGAGGAAGGGATATCCAAGCCCACGGACC
>CAZDNQ010000165.1:0-9067 GCA_964506605.1 uncultured Victivallis sp.
ATGGAAAGAACGAAACCCCGCTGATATTGGCATAATGCTTGTGGAACTTGTCGCATATGTAGCTGACCAGTTGAGTTACTATCAGGATGCTGTTGCAACCGAAGCGTATCTCGGGACTGCTCGCAAGAGGACTTCAATACGTCGCCACTCACGCTTGCTCGACTATAGAATGCATGACGGGTGCAATGCACGCGCATGGGTACAGGTTTGTATTGCTGATGACGTTAATGGCGAAGTATGCATCGAAAAGGGAACTCCATTGCTTTCGCAGGCGGTTAATGAAGAACCTGTCGTATTCGAAACAATGCACAATGCAACGCTGTATAAAGCGCATAACAGGATACTGTTTTATACCTGGCAAGACGGACAATGCTGCCTGCCAAAAGGCGCAACCAGAGCTACTCTAGTTAATGGAAACGGAGAACTGAACCTTGAGATAGGAGATATTCTTGTTTTTAAAGAGGAAAGAAACCCAAACACGGGCAGGACGGAAGATGCTGACACACCACACCGACATGCTGTAAGGCTGACGAACGTCCTGTACAAGAACAGTAACGATGAACTTATTTACGACCCTCTTTTCCCAGATAGGAAGATCATGGAGGTAGAGTGGTCCCAGGAAGATTCACTGCCTTTTCCTCTCTGCCTCTGGGAAGTTGACAGTGATGAAGACGATACGATCAAAAAACCTGTCAGTGTAGCTCTCGGGAACATTATCCTGGCTGACCATGGCAAAACCATTGTCGAGAAAGTTACCATTGATAAGAGTGGTACAGTACGTTTAAAAGAAAGCCCGGTCACACAGCAGGGACAGGTCCGTAACAGCAGGGGAGAATTAGTATCCTTTGACACCGAAAAGTCAGCTATTTCTGCCATCGTTTGGAATATGGACGATGTCAGGCCATCTATTGAGCTTATCGACAGTTCAGGCCTTGTTTGGGAGCCACAAAGTGACTTGATCGAAAGCGGTAGGTTCTCGCGGAACTTCGTTCTGGAGACGGAAGAGGATGGTACGGCTTATATACGCTTCGGCGACGACGTACTTGGGAAGCGCCCCGAAATAGGATCAGAAATGATCGCCCGGTATAGAGTAGGAAACGGGAGGGTGGGTAACCTTGGCCCGGGCACGATTGTAAATGTGGGCGTAAAAGATAGCAGAATCGTAGGGGCCTGCAATCCTATATCTGCTACTCGTGGTACTGACCCTGAACCCATGGAGACGGCGCGTCTTAACGCCCCACAGGCGTTTAAAGTCCAGGAGCGCGCAGTGACTGAAGACGATTATGCAAGAATTGCCGAACGCCATCCTGAAGTGCAGAAAGCTGTAGCTACGCTGCGCTGGACAGGAAGCTGGCATACGATGTATGTAACCATTGATCGCGAAGGTGGAGCTGAAGTGGACGAGCCGTTTAAAAAAGATCTTATTACTTTCATGGAATGTTACCGGCTCACAGGGCATGACCTGGAGGTCTGCTCTCCAAGTTTTGTACCTCTGGATATAAGCATGGATATATGCGTAGCTCCAGGTTATATAAAATCCAATGTTAAGAAAACATTGCTCAATGCGTTTAGCAACGCTGATTTCCCTGATGGAACCAGAGGCTTTTTCCATCCTGATAATTTCACTTTTGGTCAGCCTATCTATCTCAGCCAGCTTATCTCAACAGCGATGAAGGCGTCTGGCGTTTCCCGGGTAAAAGTGACGAGGTTCCAGCGCTGGAAGGAACCTGAGGACGGTGAGATTGATAGAGGATGCATGATCCTGGACCGCCTGGAAATAGCGCGGCTGGATGACGATCCCGATAAACCAGGGAATGGCAGGATTGAATTCAACATGGCGGGTGGACTATGACTGATACTGATGTAAATGGCGAAAAAGAAGCCTGTACAGGATGTAAAAAGTCGGGGCTTGACCAAGACCATGAAAATTTGCCTGGAAAAACCTCAATCAACTACCGACTGGGGGACCACCCGATATTCCTCAGACATATGCTCAATCAACTGCCGACCCAGATAATAAAAGGTAAGACGATCAATGGAACCGATGAACCCGATAAATGGCCTCTTGCCAGAATTTTTACCGGAGACAGCGAGGACCCTACCGTTGCTCTGCTTGATGCCTGTGCTGTCGTTGCAGATGTTATCACTTTCTACCAGGAACGAATCGCAAACGAAGCATTTTTGCGTACGGCCACCGAGAGGCAGTCGGTTCTGGAGCTGGCCAGGTCTGTCGGCTATGAGCTAAAACCAGGAGTATCCGCTTCTACTTATGTTGTATTTACCGTGGACGACACGGTAGATAAAGGTAAAACAGTAGAAGTCCCGAAAGGCACGAAAATACAGAGCATACCTCCGCCTGATAAGCTGCCGCAGACATTTGAGACCATGGAAGACCTCGAAGCAAGTAAGGAGTTGAACGTGCTCAGGCCACGAAGGACAGAGCCTGCGAAATTGGAAATCGATGGTAAAGACGTTATTCTCAAAGGCACAAACACGGGCTTAAAGCCTGGAGATTATATACTATTTGTCGGTGATGAGCGCAAGAAAGACCAGTACAATGAGCACTGGGACTTCAGGCAGGTCTCTGCGGTCACTCCGGATCTGGACAAGGGCATAACAAGGGTAGAATGGAAAGAAGGGTTGGGCTGGAGGTCTCCAGATAGAATACGTAAGATCCTGCCTTCTCAAGAAAATGCCCGTTGTTTTGCGTTAAGGCAGCGTGCGGCACTCTTTGGCTATAATGCCCCTGATTGGAGGGCGATGCCAGAGGTTGTTAAAGATGCATATCTTGCCTCTGATACCAGTATTGATAAAGACGAGGCTGTCCAGTGGCCGGGTTTCGACCTGCTTTCTTTACTCTCAACAAGTAATAATATTCTTAAAAAAGGCTTACACGAAGAGTATTTTAGCCGTGAAGATTACAGTGGACTATTGGATTACAAGCCAGTTTCATCCTTTTCTACATACAAAATCACCAAAAAATTCACCAGGAAAATCGTCAAATCTGCTCGCCTTACAGGCTTAATAAAAACTTATAAGGGCGCCAGTAATGCTGAGTATAAATTCAGTATCAATGCACCTGAAAACGCTAAGCTATGGATAAACAGTACGCTTGTGATAAATAATTCAAAGAACAGGAAAAATAGTGGTTCCATAAATCTCAACCCTGAAAAATATTATTTTATTACGCTGAAGTGCCATGACAATAAAGGCCTGGATTTAATAGATTTGCAGTGGACTCCACCAAACAAAAAGGAATGTCCGATCCCGAAAAGTCATCTTTACAGTTACAATGCATTTCCCGTTTATCTTGATGCTTCCTATCCTCAAATACTGGCAGATAGCTGGCTTGTGATGTCTATTCCTGGTTATCAGGAGTTGTACAGGGTAGACAGTATGGTTGAGGATTCTCAGACTAACTTTACTTTGTCTGCAAAAACTACCCGCGTGTCGTTGATTGGCGAAAACATGTGCCTTTTTAATAACAGGATAAGGGAAACAGCAGTATATGCAGTTAGTGATGAACTCGAAATTGCGGATGTACCTATAGACGACGTAATAAGCGACAGGACCATAGAGCTCGATAGTATCGTCGATGGTTTAAGTCCCGGTAAAGTGCTCGTAATATCTGAAATCGATAACGAGAAAGGCCAGCCGAAAAGCGAAATGGTCGAGTTGCAAGAAGTTAAAAATCCAGAAGAAAGAAATACGATAGAAAGCAGGACAATACTCACACTCAAAAGTCCTTTGTTAAATTCCTATAAGCCTGACAATATGGTCATTTATGCAAACGCTGTCAAGGTTACCCATGGTGAGACTATCAATGAGGTACTCGGCAGTGGTGATGGGTCTGTAACTTACCAGAAGTTTACTCTTAAAAAGCCGCCATTAACCTATATTTCTTCTAAGAACGGAGCTCTCAGTACTCTAGAGGTGCGGGTAAATGATATCCTGTGGAATGAATCACCTTCGCTGTATGGTAAGGATGAGAAAAGCCAGAATTACATGGTAAGGATCGATAACGATAGCAATGCAACAATTACATTTGGAAACGGGAAACAGGGAGCCAGACTTCCAACAGGCGTGGAAAATATTACAGCAACGTACCGCAGTGGCATTGGCGAAGACGGCCAGGTGGAAACAGGAACACTTACTATACTCCAAAATCGGCCTATCGGAATCAAGGAAGTGACAAATCCCGTACCTGGAACGGGCGCCGAGGACCCTGAGAAACTTGAGATGGCTCGCCTGAACGTTCCTGAAGAGGTCCTGACTATGGGGCGCATTGTGTCCCTGCAGGATTTTGAAGACTATGCAAGGGCTTTTCCGGGAATTGGCAAAGCTCAGGCAGTATCCATATGGACGGGCAGCATGAATGTCGTATGTATTACCATCGCTTCGGCTTTCAGCGAGCCTGTGGAACCTGACTCAACGTTATTTTCGGACTTATCCGGTTCTATAGACAGGGTTCGTGACCCTGTGCAGGAAGTATGGATTAAAACTTATAAACCTGTTTTTTTCGATGTAGAAGTATTTTTAAGGATTGATCCGGCGTATAAATTGGATCTGGTACAGGAATCTGTGAAAAAATCTCTAATTGATGCTTTTTCATTTGATAAACGATCTTTCGGCCAGAGTGTGACCGAGGCTGAGATTGTAAGCGTCATTCAGGCTGTTCCGGGGATTATTGCGGCTAAACTCGATAAAATATCAGTGCCCGATGCTAGCCAGCCCAACTATGACATTGAAACAAAAACGTTCACCGAGGCACAGCTTTTACTCATTAAAGGCATCGAGCTGAAGGAAATGGCAAAATGCACCTTGAGGTGATAGGGAAATGAACGATGAGGAAACGCTGTATAAACTACTTCCTTCCATTTACCGCATCCGGGATAAGGAAAGTGGAGAGCCGCTCAGGGCATTTTTCCAGGTCATCGAGAATGAGATGATGCTCTTAAAAAAGGATATTGACGGCCTTTACAATAATATGTTCATTGAAACCTGTGATGAATGGGCAGTCCCTTACATAGGCGACCTTCTGGGAGTAAGGGGCATTCATCCAGCGATCCCGGGCGTTTTCAGCCTCAGGCCTTTCATTGCCAATACTCTCCGTTATCGAAGGCGTAAAGGCACTGTTGCTGTGATAGAGCAAGTCGCAAGGGACATTACAGGCTGGCCATCGAGAGCAATCGAGTATTTCCACCTGCTTTCTATTACCCAGAATATGAACCATATCCTGCCCGATAGTACCACTATCGATTTTCGGAACACGGATGACCTGGAACTCATTGGCGGCCCCTTTGAAAAAGCGGTCCATACAGCCGATATTCGCCGGATCTCGGGAGATAAAAGCCGATATAATATCCCGAACATCGGAATTTTCCTGTGGCGCCTGCAAAGCTATCGGCTTGATAAAGTGACAGCCAGTGTTGAAACAGGCAGTAGCGATCCCATATGTTATTTATTCAATCCGCTGGGGCTTGAGGCACATTTATTCAACAACCTTGAGGAAGAGAACAATATCTCTCATATTGCCGGAGAGGCTGACACTCCTGGTAAACTTAGAAGGCTGCCTTTACAACAGGAATTAAAAGCGCGTCGGTGTAACATCCATTTTAATAAGGACTTTGCCTGCACGTACTTTGGCAAATACACTGATACAGATAATGGTAACAGTGTATTTGAAGTTTATCTGGATGATGAGCTTGTCAAGCCTGAAGAGCTGGTTATCTGTAATCTGATTGATTCTAATAAAAACCGGTGGGCAGGTCTGCCAAAAGACATAAATTTTCTATGTAAAAAGGAGGACGGAACCGGGATTGAGGCCAATCAAACAATAAAAGTAGCAGTAGACCCTATCCATGGAAGAATAGCGGTGCTTGGAAGCGTTAATCCTGGAGCGGTTAAAGTAAGTTATGCTTATGGATTTAGCGGCGACCTTGGTGGCGGCCCCTACGACCGTTCTGAGTACGTCGATAGTGCCTGGAGGGAAGCAGACGTACAACATTTTGGGGTCACCTTAGAAAAAAATAATCCAGAAGAGGCAGGAGAGACAACCTTCTTTGATAGTGTATCCGGAGCAGTAGATGCCTGGAATAATAATTTATCTGGCACAAAAGGGGTAATATCCATTCTGGATAACGCTACATATACGGAAAGTGGGGAGAAACTGGAGATAGACTTAAAAGGCCGCGAACTGCTAATCATAGCAGCAGGATGGCCCGAAGAAGACAACCCTGACAAACCTGGGACTAAGATCCACAAACCTTCAAAGTTCAATGCCTCCGGAAGAAGGCCTTATCTGAAGTTCGGAATCTCAGTAAAGGATTCCGGGGACGAGAATGCCAACTCGGGCAAATTATACTTGAATGGGTTATTATTGAAGGGACCAATCGAGGTAAAAACCCCAGGAAGCATTTCTATGCTGGACGTTACTCACTGCACAATCGTACCCTGGAAAAATGGCAGTCTGGATAGCAGTCTGGATAGCAGTATTACCGTTAATAACCAGATCGTCAACAGTCCAGAAAGCAAGGTCAAGTCCAGACTGGCAATATACCTGAACAGAAGCATTTGCGGTACTATAGTTTGCCCCAGCTCGGTTAACTGGTCAGAACAGACTTCTATTGTCAGCGAGTTGTCCATGACCGATTGTATTATCGACAGCTCTAAAAATGCCGGAGCGGTTGCCATAGATGCATATAATACTCTGGTAAGCGCAAATGAGTGCACTATTTTCGGGACGACACAAGCGGGGGTTATCACTGCGAGCAATTGTATATTTAATGGCCTGGTTATTGCAAAACGGAGGCAAAAGGGATGTATACGCTATAGCTATGTCCCTTCAAGCTCGATTACTCCAAAGCGCTTCAGGTGCCAGCCTGACCTTGCGATCTCAAAAAGGATAAAGGAGCTGAACAGTGCAGCAGGATCGACACAAATAAGCAGCCTTCCAGCGAAGGAAGAGAAAAGGATTATGGACAGCATGGTTCCCGTCTTTACTTCATCAATATTCGGCGAACCGGGATACGGCCAGTTGAGCCGTGTATGTCCTGATGAAATATTTAAAGGAGTGGAATCAGGGGTAGAGATGGGAGCGTTTAATTTTTTAAAACAAGCCCATAGATTAGCAAACCTTAGAGCCATGCTGGATGAGTATATGAGGTTTGGACTGGAAGCAGGGATATTTTTTGTTGATTGATAATAAACTGCAGTTGGTTTGAGTTTCTCAACCTGTTAATTCAAAATTCCCATAGTGGAGTTCTTACAATAAAAAATTTTTAACAAATTTTTATTCATTATCTATTTAAAAAAATAAAATATACAAAAATCAAAGAATTAAACTCTTAAGCCTCAAATTAAGCTTAATTATCTTTTTAATTTTAAATTATCTGTATTTTAACTTCTCTTTTTGATAAAAAATACTTTAACAGATTTAATCCATTAAATAAGGTCCAATATCCTTTTTAATGACTGATAACTTTTGCAAAATTTATAATTATCATGGTTAGGTGGTTCAAATAAAGTTAGGTGGTTCAAATGAAAGGTGATTTTTCCAGATCCACGTTCAAGCGTGAGAAGCATTACAGTAGTGTCAGGATGCAGCAGGGTCGCGTTCAGGTCGATGCCGACTGGAACGAGCAGGCGGATATACAGGAACACCTGAGGAGGAGCGCTGTAAGAGACTTGATAGGGCAAAGTGGAGCCCCTGTTGATGGAGGAGGATTCAGGTTAGAGCTAACACCTGACAAAAAGGATTTCATCATACATCCCGGGCGTTTTTACGTGGACGGCATTCTCTGCGAGCTGGAAGAGGAAGCAGTCGAAGTCAGCGAGCAAAAAAACCTGCAGCTTGCGGATAACTCTAACTTATCCATTTTGGGATTGAATAATAAAAATTACGCTGAAGGCCAGTGGGTCGAGGTCTTCTATGATAAAAACAAAACGCAAAAACTTCAGGTTATTAGTTTATCCGATACCGTTTTGGTATTGCAGGGTTTCAATGGTTCTATCGAGGAAGTAAAAAGCGGGATTAGCATACGGCGTTTAACCACCTATTACCACCAGCCTTATTCCCCGGAAGTTAGCGATTCTCTGAGCGCCGATAGCCAGAATCTCGCTTACCTGGATGTCTGGTATCGACATGTCACCGACATTGACGATGCTTCCATACGCGAACTCGCACTGGGCGGCCCGGATACAGCTTCCAGGATACAGACAGTCTGGCAGGTAAAGATAAAGGCCCTTACAAATGATGAGAGTGATGAGAATTATATTCAGAAACCTTGCAGCCTTCTCGAATATAAAGAGATAATACCTTTCCGCCACGCTAGAATGGCCGCTGATGTAGGTGAAAGCGGCTGGTCATCCGACGATTGCACAAAAGTGGACGCTGGTGGATATTACGGACTGGAGAACCACCTTTACCGGATAGAAGTACATGATGTGAAAAAGAAGGGTAAAAAGTTTTTCCCGAGATTCAAGTGGTCCCGCGATAATGGCAGTATCGTCAGGGAAATCAAATTCGATAACACCGCAGCTTCAATCTCCGAAATCGAAGTCCTGGGCAGGGACGTCTCCACTGTCTTTACGTCTGGTTCGTGGATAGAGATCGCGGACGAGCTGACCGAGCTTCAAGAGCAGCCTGGAGTGCTGGTCCTTACAAAGGCAGTTAGCGGTAACAAGCTATCTTTTAACCCGCCTGCTGCCGGCTCCGATGACGAGAAGGCTATAAAAACCATCAGGTCAAGGGCGTGTAAGCCCAGAATACGTTTGTGGGACTGTGTAACAGATAGTTCGCTAGAGGCTACTACTTCTAAAATAGACATCGAGAAGGGTGTCAAGGTCAAATTTACGGACGGGGATGAGTATAAAACTGGTGATTACTGGCTCATTCCAGCCCGGACCATAGATAGCAGTATCGAATGGGAGAAAGATGTAAACGGCAATGGAAAATTTTTGGAGCGCTTTGGCATAAAGCACCATTACTGTGCCATTGCTAAAGTTACCTTTGATAATGATAATGAGATGTCTGAAAAATGTTCAGATAAACAATCTTCACACTCAA
>CAZDNQ010000166.1:0-9008 GCA_964506605.1 uncultured Victivallis sp.
CGAGTTCATGCCTTTCGCCCCCTATGTGCTCGATGTCGATGCCGAAGAGGTCTACGAGATCAATGATGCGAACAGGATCCCGTGCCGGTTCATGACGATTACCGTGAACGTGAAGAAGAAGTACCACGACATGATTCCAGCGGTGGTACATGTCGACGGGACCGCCCGCCCCCAGATCGTCTACAGGGATGACAATCCCCTGTATTATGACATCCTGGCCGAGTTCAAGAAGCTGACCGGGATCCCCAGCCTTGTGAACACCAGCTTCAACGTGCATGAGGAGCCTATCATCAACACGCCAGAGGAGGCTCTCAAGGCCCTGCGCGACAACCGCATCGACTTCCTGGTCTGCGACAAGGCGATCATCTCCAGGGACGAAAAGCTCTTTGACCTGCTGTAATATAAAGGTTCATGGATCTTTCCGGGCCCGGGGTTCTTTACTTTGAGTCCTTATGCTGTTAATTTTAAATGATTGCTTTATTTAGATCGGCAATCGGAAACCGGAAATAACATAATGCCATTCAATCCAGAAAAACCGTACGACGAGCTGCCTCTGCTTCCGCCAAAGGCGGAGATAGAATCCAGGACCATTCTGAAACAGGTCATAAGGTCCAGGGCCGCCCTTGCGGAACTCAACGGGAAGGCCCTGATCATCCCCAACCAGGACATCCTCATCAACAATATCACCCTGCAGGAGGCGAAGGACAGTTCGGAAATAGAGAATGTGTTTACCACCAGCGACAACCTTTTCAGGGCGTTCTCGGCGAACATGAAGAATACGGATCCCGCCACCAAGGAGGTTCTCAGCTACCGCGAAGCCCTCTGGGCCGCCCACACCGAACTCCAGGGGACAGGAAAATTCACGGCAGAACTCTTCATCAAGATAGCCCGGCAGCTGAAGGAATCCGACACCGCGATCCGCAACGAGCCGGGCACCAAGGTCCAGAACAGGAAGACCGGCGAGACCGTCTATACGCCGCCCGAGGGGGAGGATGTCATCCGTGAGAAGCTGAAGAACCTTGAAAAATTCCTTAACGACGACAGCTTCAGCGATTTCGACCCTCTGGTAAAGATGGCCATAGCCCATTACCAGTTCGAGGCGATACATCCGTTCTTCGACGGCAACGGCAGGACCGGCAGGATTATCAACGTCCTCTATCTTGCAAACAAGGGGCTTCTTGATCTGCCCGTGCTGTATCTTAGCAGCTACATAATCAGGAAGAAGTCCGCGTATTATTTCCTAATAAGGAACGTGACCGAGAAGAATGACTGGGAAAGCTGGGTTCTCTACATGCTCCAGGGGGTCGAGGAGACAGCCCTCCAGACCATCGACCGCATAGTCGAGATCAGGCAGCTGATGGACGCCACCTGCGAGAAAGTAAAGCAGGAACTGCCCGTCATATACACCAAGGAGCTTGTCGAAATCCTCTTTGAAAAACCCTACACTAAGATAGAATCCCTCGTCAGCAAGGACATCGCCGTCCGCCAGACCGCCTCCAAATATCTCAAGGATCTCGAGGAGATCGGAGTCCTCAAATCCCAGAAATGCGGCAAGGAGACAGTCTACCTCAACATAGAGCTTGTAAAACTGCTGTCGAAGCAGTGAAGGGATGAAGATCTTGACAGCAGAACGGCTGCCTGTATCGAAATGCTCCTTATGGGAATCCTGATCCGAAGAGAAGTCCTGCGCCTCCTGCAATAAACCGGTTGACAAGAACAGGATGACAATACCTGCCATAGAACAGAGCCTGTAGGATTTTGCCATGTATATATCAAGGAGGCAGATTGGTGTTTCTGCAGTATCTACCAGGGCAGAGGCATCTTTTCAGTAAATTTTCCAAGATTGTCGGGATCAAAGAGCGTTATCAGCGACGTGTATACCGTATCTCCTATGGTGATCTCCACTGTTAGATTTTCCTCGGTATCCGCCAGGAGGCTCAGATCCATATACGCGATCTTGAAGTCCATCTTTGCAGTTTTACTGCCGTATCTGAAGATCTTGAGGTTGTCAGCCAGTGACGTGTCAATCAATAAAGATTTCTTCAGTGTATAAACAGTGGCCTGCGTGGCGGCATCCAGTGTTTTTGTCCCAGTGACAAGCGCGGTGGCATCTTTATCGACAAGTACATTGCTGTCGGAATCAATAAGGCGGATTCTGACAGTGTCGCCAATGTTATACTTGAAGCTTGGAGAGGCGAGGTATACCTGAATCTGGGCGGAGTCAAGTCCGGCGCCAAGGCGTATCAGTTTTGCCTTTGCCACTGCAAAACCGGTATTCCTGTAGCTTGTGAAAATAGTGAACTTTCCTTTGACGCCTAGATATTCCTTTATTCTTCCAAGGGAGTCTCCAAGGGTCAGGGAGCATACAAGTTCATTTGGCACATCGTCGGTAAGCGCATCATGGCTTGTCTTGATCTTGATCTGCTGCTTGTCGGCATAGATTTTGACTGAGACGGACTTCGGGTTGAGCAAGGTGGGGACGTTTGCATATGTGTAGAGGACGGGGCTGACAGCCACCAGATCACCTGGATTTAGAAGGATTTCTGCGTCGCCAAGGTCCAGATGGAAAGTGTCGGCTGACGGATCAAAGGCATTTCCTGTAGTACGGTCTGCATTGTAGAGTATGGTCGCCGACCAGGAATCGCTGTTGGCGAGAAGGAGGCTCCTCTTGTAGGTTTGAACCATTACAAAGAACTGGGATGGAATTGAACTGACATCTCCGCCTGTCGGACCCATTACGGACATTTCGGCATTCATGGTTATGGCCACCTCAGGATCAGGACCTGTGTCTGTGGCAGTGAAAACGACAGGGTAGACCCCGATCGGTCCTGCAGGTATGCCGGCTATCTCGCCTGTTGAAGAATCATATGTCAGCCCATCAGGCAGTCCCGTTGCGGAATATGTGACGGAGGTCCCGTTTTCTGAGGCAATGAGAACCGGAGGTTGGTTGGTGTAATCGGTATTGATTGTCGCAGCCGGAAGTCCTGTATAGTTCCAGTAGAAATTGCTCGCCGCCGAAGGTGCGATGATCATCCTCTGCGTGATGCCTATCCGTTTATTTCCGTCATAAGCCTTGACTGTAACAATATATGTCCCCGCAGTTGTGGGCACCCCGGTTACAGCTCCTGTAAGAGGATCGTATAGGAGGCCCGGAGGAAGTCCTGTCACAGTATATGTGACAGCATGTCCGTCATGTGCCCCGGATGTCTCATAAGTGTCGCTGTAGTCCGAGCCCACCTCTCCATTGTCAAATACCAAAGTGGTGAAACGGAAATCGCTGGTCGAAGGAAGGATTGTCAAAGGCAGGATCTTTACGGATTTTGTGTCATCATTTGTGTCACGGGCCGTCAAGGTCACGAAAAAAGTGCCCATTTCGCCGGGTATTCCGGAAATTACGCCTGTATCCCCATTCAGAGAAAGTCCAATAGGCAGACCGGAGCTTATGAATACATTTGAACCGGATCCTCCTGCGGCAACAAGGGTGACTGAATACGCCTGGCCAATCCTGCCATCTGCAAGGGAGTTTGTCGTGAAGTGCACCGCAGGGCTTCCGCCGCCGCCGGCGGAAGATATCTTCAATGCGAACAGGCGCTTAATCGCACCATTGTCATCGCTTGCTTTCACATTGATATTTGCATTGGTGCTTGATGTTGGTATGCCTGTGATGTATCCGGTTGCCGCATCAAGTGAAAGTCCAGCAGGAATAGGATCGTTGTCTGCTGTAATTTCAAAACTGACAGCTCCTGTTGCGTTTGCAACAACAATGCGGGTGTTATAGTTTGCGTTAGTCGTTCCTTCCGGCAGGGAGTCGGTCAAAAATCTAAATGAACCCGGCGCCGCCAGTGAAGTAATGGATAGAAACATTGCTGGCAGAAAGGCTGAAATAAGCGCCTTGTGAACCATTTTAGTTAAATACCCCATAAAAAGAATATAATATATAACCTGTTAAAAGTCAAGCACTAATTGAAAATATGACGCAAAATAATAAGTGTACTGGCTTATGGAGATGAAAATGCTTTGCGTGATTGTAGAAACAGGAACAGCTGAATGTGCGCTATGCCTGCAGGCTATTCAACCTTGGCAGGCTGCTTGAGCCTTTACTGCTGAACCTTCGGCTGTGGAGGAATCCCTGGGCCTTCAGTGGCGGGGTTGTCGGTCTTCTTTTTCTTTTTCTTCATCGTAGGCGGGGCGAACTGGCCGCTCAAGGCATTTGCAGCATTCGCCTCGGCGAACTTCTTCAGCTCCTCCTGCAGCGCCGGTGAAACGTCGGCGTTGATGATGATGTCGTTTTCCTGGTTTGTGAACTTGAGGGCTTTCATGAACTCATCGGAAAGCTGGGGATTGCCCTGGGCGATGCTGGGTATGAGCGCAAGTACCATCGCCTGCAGCTGGATTGTAAGGATCTGGGCCTTGGCCTTCTCCTTGCAGTTGAGATTGAGCTTGAGGTTGGCCGTATCCTTCGTCTCCCCGGTGAAATTCAAGCTGAATATTCCACCCTGGATGTTGTCAATCGGGATCATCTGCTGCATCGGATCCTGGCCTCCGGCCTTCGGAGGATCTATCTTTGTCGCGAAAACCGCCCATGCCGCGGACTTCCTGTCGGCTTTGGATGAGAGCCCCATGAGCTTTTCATTTGAGGATACGCCGCTGCTTTTCTCCAGTGAAGCCAGCTTTACGGTCTCTTCCGGCTGATCCGATATCCCGACGATGTCCGGCTTCAGATAGGTGAGAGCGGTCCTCTCAGATCCTTTTTCAAAGACATATAAGACCTTTCCGGCCAGGACAGTCTTCTTCATTGATCCGTCCGCGAGGCTGGATGCGCTGATCTTGTTGAAGGTGTCCTCGTTGACACCTGTCTTTATGACAGCTCCGCCCTTCTTGGAGCTGGCATTGAAGAAGATTATGCCATTGGTGCAGGAATTGAAGATGTCTATCCCGTTGGTTTTCAGCTCATCCTTGAACTTCATGAACTGCTGGTCGTCGTTCTTCTCTATGGCCTCCCTGATCTTCGGATGAGAGGCAAGCTCCTTGAAGTTGAGACAGGCGAATCCATCTATGTCGGCGGGCACAAAGCCGAGAAGTTCATCGCTCTGGGCATATATTGCCGTAGACAGGAGGAGAGTCACGGCCAGGAACAGCATTTTTTTCATTTTTCAACCTTTATTTTATCAGGATTTCCTTAACTTTTTCCTTTGACATCTCGGGCCCGCAGAATGCGACCTTGTCCAGGGCCGATGGCAGGCAGAGCCGGCCTATTTCGGAGTAATACGCATTTTTGTCTCTGCGGGTTGCAAAATTCGACGAGGCCCAGTCGCTCAGGTAGCCCATGCCGGCATGCTGGAGCAGCGTATGGGCGAAGATTATTTCCGCTCCAATTATGAAGTCATCAAGATAAGGTTTCAGAGCCTCAGACTTGAAATCATCCAAAAGACACTGTCCAGGCGCATTCATCTCAGTTCCGACAAAGATCGGAAGATCTTTCTTCTTCGAGGCTTCTATGAACTTGTGCAGTTCGGCGGTCTTCTTCCTGCTTGTCTCGGGATCCGGGAAATTCCAATTCCTGTCGGGTATTATGTTCACAGCCACTGCGCCGGCCTTCATGTGAAGGTCCAGCAGCGCTTCAGGAACCTTTTCGCCCGCTGATTCCCCGTTGAGCCATGCCACAACCGGTATCGCGCCGCATTCCCTTATGAACTTGTTCATGTCGGAGAGTTCCGGAAACGACTTCGGATCCGGTTTCACATATCCCGCCCCGCCCATTTTCATGGTCTTTGAACGTATGAGGTTCTGCAGCTGCACAGGATCCTTCAGCATCTTTGATATCTTGTCCGCAGGTGTCTTGAGCTTCTCAGTCCAGAATGCTGTCCTTTCGGCTGTCCGCGGGAAAACCTTTTCCGCCTTTGCGAAATACGCAGAACATACATGCCTTTCGGTGGCGTTCCCGGCAGGCGTGAGAGGCAGGACTTCAGTCTCGAAATCGACTTTCACCTGGTCCAGATATTCATTTACCCGGCTGACTATGTCGCGTGTCCTGTCGGATGCGTTCTTTTTCAGGCGCTGGAGGAAATCCGCGGATTTTTTCGGAGCCGCTGAACAGACAAATCCCATTCCCATGTGGTATGCGATGCCGGGTTCGCCAGGCGAATTGATCTCCTTGTCGGAAAGCTCGGGAATGAAGACCCTTGTCTCTATGCCGGCGCAGGAGCGCAGGTTCAGGCTCCATGACGCCTTAAGGAATTCATCCACCCCGTCAAGCACGTCGAAATCGACGGTGCCGGCGGCGAAAAGCCCTGTAGTCTTGGCCCACCAGGCTATGTATGACGGAGAATATCCATAGCCGTTGTATGAGAACATCGTGTGGCAGTGTAGGTTGACGCTTCTTTCAGCCGGTGAACCGGAAACCTCCCCGGCGTTCAGCATACCCCTGAGCGCATTCAGGGCCGCCTCCCTCTCCTTCAGGCTGAAACTGTTGAGTTTCGACTCGAATTCCTCTATTCTTTTATTGTCCTGCATGTTGCAACCGTTTTGATTGTTTTTTTAACAGCCCTGATAACTTATTGTAAAAAGGGACATTTGCCAGTTTTGCGGTTTTTAAATTTTGAAATATCTGTTACATTTCTCCCATCCGTTTCTTCCGGAAGCGAGACGGATTCATCCAGCATGTCAGGGACAGCTTCTTGCCGTCACCCTGCTAAAGACAACAATCAGGATGCCAATGTTCCAGGAATAAGGAAAAACTCTATGAAGACAGCCGAATTCACCAAGATGCTTGAAAAGAAGGTCCTGATACTGGACGGCGCAACAGGCACCGAACTCCAGAAGGCCGGACTTCCACGTGGCGCATGCCCTGAACTCTGGGCGTCTGAAAATCCAGACAAGCTCAAAAGTATTCAGGAAAAATATATCAAGGCTGGATCCAATGCGGTCTACACGTGTACATTTGGAGCCAACCGCATGAAGCTCAAGGAGTTCAAGCAGGACTCAAAGGTCGAGGAGCTGAACAGGAAGCTTGCCAGGATATCCCGTGAAGCGGCTGGTTCTGAAGCCTTGGTCGCCGGCTGCATCGGCCCTACCGGAGCCTTTGTCGAACCGTTCGGGGATCTTCCTTTCGAAGATGCCGTAGGGATCTTCAGGGAGCAGGCGAAAGGCCTTCTTAAAGGAGGAGTCGATTTCTTCGTCGTCGAGACAATGATGGACATCCAGGAGTCGAGGGCCGCCCTGCTGGCCATCAAGGAAATATGCAATCTTCCAGTGATAGTCTCCATGACGTTTACAGAGCAGGGGCAGACTCTTACTGGCACTCCGCCGGAAACAGCGATTGTAACTCTCCAGTCGCTCGGGGCCTCGGCCGTCGGCTGCAACTGCTCCGTCGGGCCCGGCGCGATGCTCTCGCTCGTAATGGCGATGAAACCCTTCGCCACAGTGCCGATCATGGCGAAACCGAACGCCGGACTGCCGAAACTTATAAATGAAAAGACCGTATTCGACATGGGATCTGATGAATTCGCCTCTTTCGGACCGCAGCTTGTCAAGGCAGGCGTGAACATCATCGGAGGATGCTGCGGGACGAATCCGGAATATATTTCAAAGCTCAAAGCTGCTGTAAAAGGATTGAAGCCCGAGAAGCCGCGCATGTCGTCCCTTTCGGCGCTGAGCAGTTCAAGAAAGACAATTTTCATAGCGCACAACCAGCCCCTGAAGATAATCGGCGAGAGGATCAATCCCACAGGAAAGAAAGTCCTGCAGGAGGAGTTGAAGGCGGGCAAGTTCAGGGAAGTCCGCCGCTTCGCGGTCGAACAGAAGCAGAAGGGTGCCGATGTCCTCGATGTGAACACTGGAATGCCCGGAATCAATGAGAAGGAGACCTTGTTCGCCGCGGTCAGGCTGCTCTCCCACGTGTCCGACGTGCCGCTCTGCGTGGACTCCTCCAGGCCAGAAGCGGTCGAGGCAGCCCTCAGGATCTATCCAGGCCGTGCAATAATCAATTCAATTTCATGTGAAAAGGAGAAGATCCACAAGTTCCTGCCTATCGCGGCGAAATATGGCGCAATGTTCATACTGCTGCCGCTGGGAGACGGAAACATCCCCGAAAAAGCCGATGACAGGATAGAATATGTCTCCAGGATAATGGCGGAGGCGGAGAAGTTTGGATTCACTAAGAATGATGTCGTCATAGACGGACTTGTCATGACGGTCTCCTCCAACCAGGACGCCGCGAAGGAAACACTCTCGCTGGTCGATTGGGCCACCCGCAACGGGTTCAAAACCGTTCTCGGCCTCTCCAATGTCTCATTCGGACTTCCTGAGAGGAAATGGGTCAATTCGGCATTCCTCGCAATGGCGGTCTCCAGGGGGCTGACATTCGCGATCGCCAACCCCGACAGCATGGAGCTGATGTCCACAAAGTTCGCCTCCGACGTCCTGACAGGACGTGACAGGGGATGCCGTGCGTTCATCCAGAGGTTCCAGAACACCGCAGATGTTGCGAACCTCGCAAAGACACAACCACTGTCGGTCTCCATCTCGGAACAGATTTCCAAGGATGTCCTCAACGGCGACAAGGACCATATCTGCACCCATGTTGAAAAGGCCCTGAAGGAGAAGATCGAAGCCAGGAAGATCGTCGATGAAAGCCTGATTCCCGCAATAAACAAGGTCGGCGAACTCTTCGACAGGAGGGAATATTTCCTGCCCCAGCTAATCATGAGCGCTGAAGCCATGAAGATGGCCTTCGACTTCCTTGAGCCGCATCTCAGGCAGTCGGGCAGGTCCGAAAAAGCCGCCGTCAAGAGGAAGATTATCCTCGCAACCGTCAAAGGGGACATCCACGACATCGGCAAGAACATTGTCGCATTGATGCTGAAAAACTACGGCTATGAAGTCATTGATCTCGGAAAGGATGTCGGACCCGAGGCCGTATTGGAAGCGGCCAGGAAATCCGGAGCAGAGATAGTAGGCCTCTCCGCACTGATGACGACGACCATGACCCAGATGAAGCCTATCATGGA
>CAZDNQ010000167.1:0-9003 GCA_964506605.1 uncultured Victivallis sp.
GTGCTTTTCCGGCGGCAGGCAGGTGATTTCACGATCATCGAAGCTGATTGAACCTGCGTCCGGCTTCACGAAGCCTGCTATTATGCGGAGCAGTGTCGACTTGCCGCATCCGCTGGGTCCGAGGAGAAAGAAGAGTTCCCCCGAACTGACACGGAGGTCGATGGGAAGCAGGACGGGATTTCCGGGCAGATACTGCTTGCTGATACCTTTAATATTTACTGTCGGCATATGACCTGCGGTATTTTGGCTTTTCCATCCTCTGAAGTTAACCAAAATTCCATAAAAATCAAGATGGTTCGGCGTAAACAGGAGGAAGTCTGAATATCCGAGCGGGAAAAAGAAAAGCCGGCTTACGCCGGCTCTTCTCTATTTCATCATAAAATGTGATCAGAGGAAGATTATTCCTTGCTGAACGAGATCTTGCGGATGTTCACGGTCATATTCTTCGCATCCTGGCTCCACATGTGGACCATGATCTCCCATGCAACTCCGGAGACGAATTCGGACTTGTCGGTCAGGAGGTCGGCGATCGGGATCTTGATGGTGGCATAGTCGGCTGGAAGTGTATTGTCCTTGCAGTATTTCTTCACTTCGACGCTGGCGCTGGGCTTGTGCTTGTTGTCCTTCAAGGCAATCTGGAGGTTGTCCGGGCTGCCGCTGGCCTTGAGTTCAAGGACGAGGAACTTGTAGTCGGATGCCTTGACTCCCGCGTCTTCCGGCCAGTATCCTTCCCAGTTCAGTCCAACGCCGCTCCATTCGGTCTCTGAAAGCGTGACCTTCAGTGCTCCATCAGCCACATCGGCGGTTGCTTTTGTCTTCCAGGTCTGGGTTTTACCTACATTGTCCTTCGGACTCCAGACAACCTTGTCCTCGGCAATCACCGACACCGCGAACCCGACAATGCACATCACCGCCATCAACTTTAACGCGAACTTCATATCTCCCCTCCTTGTTTGATTGATACTGTCAGAAAATCGCGTAAAAATAGCACATCGGGCGTAAAAGTAAAACATTTGTGGTTCAGTTGGTATCTTGGATAATAGTTCCAAAATTGCCGGCGAGACGTTTACCTGCCGCAGGCAGCGCCAAAGGTTTACGCGCCACAGGCGTGATAACAGGGCCGGCGCTCCGGTACGCCGTTTCTGACTTATTCCTCAGGCGCCGGGGCTGGAACTTTTGCGGGTGCGGGTTTTACAGGGCCTTGCTGGCCGGGCTGCGGTTTCGGTCCTTTTTCACCGTCCCCGGGCTTTGCATCCTTGCCGTTCATCTTGATCTTCACTGTCCGGTTTATCGCCATCCTGGAAACGCCGAAGCTGAGATCCGTCATGTCCTTGATCTGCTCCTCGAACTCCTTGACGTTCGTTACAGGTTTGCCGTTCACCTGGGTGATGATCTCGTATGGCTTGAGGCCTGAGACGGACGCCTTGCTGCCGGGATCTATCTTGGAGACGATCACGCCGCCTTCGTCAGGCTTCTTCTGGAAATACCTGCGGACTTCGCAGGTCAGGTTCTTCACAGTGAGGCCGAGGAAGTCGGATTTGAATTTCTCAGCGGTGTCAAAGTAGTCCGGACCCTTTTCTACGGTGAATTCCTTAGACAGGAGTTTTCCTCCGGAACAATATTCGAGGGTGAACTTCTTGCCGAACCCGAGGTTGGTCAGGAACGTATTGAGAGGGTTCTCGAGGGTCTGCCACGGTGTCGGGATGCGCTGGAAATACATGTCGGGGATCCGGTCATATTCGGCCCATGGGAAATCGCGCATGTACTGTTCGTCGGCCTTGATCTCTATGGGTGCGGGATCATCCTGGACATACATGCAGATGAGTATGTCGCCTTCCTTTATTCCGGCCTTTGCCGCAGGCGAGTCCGGGAAGACATATGAGACTACGGCGCCGTTCCTGCCGTTCTTCGTCAGTTCCGACACGTTGTTCATGCGCGCGAGTCCGGGATTGAGCTGCTGGAACTCGAGACCGAGCCAGGCGATGCTGTTCTCGTTCTTTTCACTCATAGGGACGTTTGCGGCGTTCCTGCTGGCGTCGAGATTTTTCATGGCGGCGGAAAGATATGCGACTGGCAGCAGCTTTTTCTCGCCATGGGAGTAGGAATAGCGTTCCATGGACAGGCGGGGCCTGTAGGCCAGCGGCAGGGCGATGAGCCTGCCTTCAAGATCGAAGAGGAAGATGTCGTCGGAGACGCCGGGCAGCTGCGGGAACCTGTTCCCTTTCCAGCCTATGTCGAAATCAGTGATCCTGTTGTAGAGGTAGTTCATCACAAGCTTGTCGCCATAGACTTTGACCTGGATCGCGGGAAGGAGGGCCGACCGCAGTTTCAGGATGTCCTCGACGGAGAACTCAAAGCCTTTCGTCTGGAGGGGCTCCTTGAGCTCAGCGACCAGGGCGGCAAGGTCATTCATTGAGCAGATAAATTCCGCAGGCTTTCCGGCGGCATCGCCGTCGACGAACACTTTGATCCCCTCCAGCCGCGCCGTCATCTTGGGCATGATGCCCGCGAATATAAGCACTTTTCTACCGTCGAGCATTATCCCTCGTGTGTTCAGTTCGGTGTCGGAGCCCTGGACTTCGTCGTCGTCGTTGGAATATCTCCTTCCAACCTCGTCCCTCATGTCGTTCCTGATCTGCGGGCTTCTGAAATTGATCTGGACCCTGACGATGTTCTTCGAGGCGGTCTCCTTTATCTTCGCGAAGAGCGCATCAAGCTTCTCCTGTGAGATCTTCTCCATCTTCGAGACAGGGCACTTCCAGGAATCATCGGCGCTGAGTTCAGGATTCATAGATATTCCGGCGATTTCACCGCTTCCGTTTACGATCAGCGATGACGGCATGGCCCTTCTGGCGAATTCGGAAATCTCGGGATATGAGATGAGCTCGCCTCCAAGCCCTTTCACGTTCATCTGCCACATTCCGTTCTCAATGGAATAGCCTGCATTGAAGAAAGGACCTTTGGCGTCGGTGCTTATCTTTGCCGGTTTCGAGCCTTCGAGGCTCTTGTCCAGCTTCAGGATCACAGCCTGCTGACGGATGCCGTATTCGGCTATTTTTGCAGTGGATTCGGATTTTCCGTTTGAGACTATGATCTTGCCGATGAACCTCGGCTGCGTCAGGATGTCCGGAGATATCACTTCCGTGTCCGAGATCAGATATCCGGGTATTTCTACGGGGCGGTTCTCCTTGACATATTCACCAGCGCTTGTACCATGGAACCTGTTGCAGCTGGCGCACCTGTATCCGGCGATCGCAGGTTCTTCGCCCTTGTCATATTTGAGGTAGTACTCGACATGGACGGCCGAAGGGAGCACCGCGTCGGCGACGGTCTTAAGCTTCTGCGCGTTCTCCTTCTCCTCCTTTTCCTTGTCTTCCTGCGCGAAACCTGCGAATCCCGCAAGAAACAAAATAGCGGTAAAAATGATCAGCTTCCTGTCCATGGTATCCTCCATTATAATTTTTCAACAAAAAATTATTTCTCGTAGTCTCGTGAAAATTCCAGGACTATCTGCTTCAGGGAGCCGTTCCTGAGCACGTTCACCAGGATGCGCGGCTTGTCCTTTACATTTTCGATCGCGGACTTGTGCACTGCCTTCATGTCGTCCAGGGACTGTATGTCCTTGCCGTCGATGTTGATCACGATGTCGTTCCTCTGGAGGCCGCAGAGCTGGGCGTTTCCCGGATACTTTATGCCGTATATGAACACGCCCTTCTTCCTGTAGAAATACAGTTCCGGGGTGTCGAACTGGTTGATGGTCTTGACTGTGAAGTCCCAGCGCGGGCAGTCCAATTCCACGCCTTCGACCTCGCCCTTCTCCCGTGGAGTGAATTCCGCAGTGACGATTTTACCGTCGCGCTCGAGTTCTAGGGACACCGGTTTGCCTTTCGGGAGAAGACCCAGCTTCCTCCTTATGCCAGGCAGATCCTCCTCGGTGATGGCAGTGAGGGGCTCCCCGTTCATCTTGATGATCCTGTCCCTGGACTGTATGCCGGCCTGGCGTGCCGGGCTTTCCTGCTCGGTGCCGGAAATTATCACGCCGGATCCGGCGTTGAAGTAGGTGTTCCTCTTGAAATCCTTGAGGGGCTGGAGCAGGAGGCCGGTCCAGGTCCAGTTGACCTTTCCGTGCTCCCTGAGCTGCGGGATTATCTGGAGGATCGTCTCGGCAGGAATTGCGAACCCCATGTCGCCGCCCATTGTCGAACCGAGGGAGTTTATGCCGATGATTGTGCCGTCGATGTTCACGAGCGGCCCGCCGGAGTTTCCGGGGCTTATCGATGCATCGGTCTGGAGCCAGAGGCTGTATTCGCTCTTCATCGGGAGGTATCTGTTGGAGCAGGAGATTATACCCACGGATATGGATCTGCTGAGCCCCCATGGAGCACCAAGCGCCATCACGAAGTCGCCTTCCTTGAGCCGAGACGAGTCGCCGATCTTCGCGAAAGGAACCGGGGCGTGCTTTTCCGGAAGCTTCAGCTTGAGGAGGGCCAGATCGGAATCCTTGTCGTCGCCCATCAGTTCGGCGTCATAGTTCGTCCCGTCGAACAGCAGGCATCTGATCTCGGTGGCCTTGTTGACCACATGCCAGTTGGTGAGGGCTTCTCCGTCCGGGGATATGATCACGCCGCTGCCGGCCGATTCAAGTGTCACCTTCTTGCCTTCCCTGAACTCCTCGCGCAAAGTTATGATGAAGACAAGAGCGGGGAAGACCTTTTCCTTGGCGCATTTTATCGCCGACTGGAAATCCTGGTTCATTATCTTTCCGCCGGTCACTTCATCCGGGCTGTTGAAGGAGCTGCAGCCGGCGGATAAGACGAGGGTGAATACGGTTGAGAAGATGAGAGTCAAGCAGCGCATGAGATGCATCCTCCTGAAAGTAAGGTTGATGGCCTAATCTAACCTCCCAAACCGATATTCCAAAGGGACGGCACATCATTTTACATCTAAAGGGAACCTCTAAAAATTGACAAATGGCGCGCAACAATACATTATGGATTTATGGCAAGTGCCGGAATTCAGGAGCAGCCCTGAAACGGGCTGTGACTGAGTTCCGGACGAAGACAGAATTCATAAGGACTTGTTGCCCTTTGTGTTGCGGATCTTTTTGAGCTTTCAAAAATCTTCCGTCCTCCGCAGGAGGATGAATTTTTAGAGGTTCCCTAAAGAAATTGGCGTCTAATTCCCCTGTCCCTTGCTTTCCGGAGGATTGCGCTTGTAGACTATCATGTGTTTCTTTGACAGGCTCATGCCGAGATGCATCAGTGAGAACGTGTTCCTGAATTCATCCAAGTTCAGCGGCTTCGAGGTCCTGATCTTGATTTCGGCGCTTTCGCCCGGGAGGATATCGAAGAAGTTATTGCTGAATACGGCGTCGGGATCCGTAAAGTCGATGTTCAGATAGAGATCCTTTAGGAACGTCTTCGATGTGATGGTCGTATGGAATTCATGATCCCGTATCTTCTTGTGCGAGACCTGGAAATCCTGGTTTGATGGCCAGGAGAACTCCTTGGGGACGACTCCGAAATAGGTGTTCCTGGCGATCAGTTTTCTATCCTTGATGACATCGGCTATGAGGAACTCCTTCCTGAAGTCCATCTTCTCCGTCGGGATCTCCATTATCATCTGGCTGCCGTTTTCCGGCATTTCGAACTTCCTGGAAATGATATCTTCGACATTGACGCAGTCGCATCTGGAGATCCGGAGTTCGCAGGAGCCTATGTCTATGGTGTCATTGACGATCCATGCCTCGAGTTTGCCATCCTCAGCCTCATTGAAGCTTGTAATGATCTGCGCGAATGCCCTTTTCATATAGTAGAAATGGGCCTTCCTGCGCAGATAATAGTCGACCGCCGACCAGCTTGGCGCGGGCCAGCAGTCGTTGTACTGCCAGATCACGGCGCCGCCGCAGTCGAATTTCCTCCTTCTGAAATGCTCCACGGCATACCTCAGCATCTCCGCCTGCCCGACCATGGAAAGATAGCAGTATTCCTTCAGGGTGTCCGGAAAAGGATACATGAATTCAATATATTCCTTGAGCATCTTCATCGTGACGATGGTGTTCTGGTGGGAGGAGAGAGTGTCCGAATCCATCTTGGATATATCCTTGCCGTGCAGGAACTGTTTCACGGTCGAATACGGAGGCATTCCGAGATATCCGAATTCGGAGATGAAACGGCCCTTTTCCTGCGTCATATGCCGGTAGTTCTTCTCCTTGCTTATTCCGAAACCGAGCTGCCAGGCATGCCTGTCGCCCGATGCTTCGCCGTCGGGATCATCCGGCTTGTCCGGAGAATACGGACTTCCCCGAACGTACGGGATTTCAGGTGCCAGATCCCTGCAGATCTCCGGCAATACCTCCTCATAGATCCTCCTGCCGAAGAACCTGTCGGATTCCTTGAGCTTGTTCCATACGAAATGGCAGGGATAGCATTCATTGTTCCCGCTGAGCAGGACAAGCGACGGATGGTGGCGAAGGCGCCTCAGGTTCTGCTCCGCCTCCGTCCTTATGGAGGAAAGGATCTCCTCGTCCTCGGGATAGAAGTTGCATGCGAACGGGAAATCCATCAGAACCATGATCCCTGCGCGGTCGCACGCCTCGAAGAAATGGCTGTCCTCGTAGATTCCGCCGCCCCAGACGCGGAGCATGTTGTAGCCGGCCTCCTCGGCGTCTTCGACAAGGCGGTCGATCTTCTCCTTGGACACCCTTGGGAGATACGCGTCGTTCGGGACCCAGTTTCCACCCTTTGCGAATATATTCCTGCCGTTGATCTCCAAGATGAACTTGCGGCCTTCCTTGTCCTTTGGCTGGAGAAGCCTGACCTTCCTTATGCCGATGCGCTTCTCGTCGGTGACGGTGCCAGATTCCGAAGGGCCAGACAGCTTCAATGTCATCCTGTAAAGGCTGGGTGTTCCATTTCCGTTCGGGCACCAGAGGCAGGGATTCACGATCTTTATTGGTCTGAGGGATACGCTGTTGAATCCTTTTTCGAATTTGACGCGGTGGGATGGAAGAAGTTCAATTCCGTCAACCTCCAGTGATGCTATGAGGACTGTGTTTTCATATGCGTATGCGTCGATGACAGTGGTGATCACCGCTTCCTTGCAATCCTCGGAAAGCTCGATCTTGTAATTTGTGTCCTGGAGGACGAACTGCCCGTCGTCGATGTGCAGGTATGCCGGCTTCCATATGCCGGATGCTGCAGGCACGAAACCGAGCCAGTCCCATCCTGCGGAATATGCCGGCTTCCTGATGTGCGAATAGAAGAACTTTGGCGAGCCGTGGCATTGCCCTTCCGACGCCTTGCAGTCTGATGTCTTCGCTTTTTTCTCGGCGTACTTTACAGGACATTCTATCAGGACTTTCAGCTCGTTATCCTTTCCAGTGAGTTTTCCGGTGAGGTTGAACTCATAGCGGACGTGCATGTTGTCGGTCCTGCCGATCAGTTCCCCGTTGAGCATCACGGCTGAGACAGTGTCAATGCCTTCGAAAACCATGTGGCAGGGCTTTTCTGCAGGAACCTGGGGCAGGATTGTACGGTATTCCCAGCTCATGCCGTAGAACCAGCCAAGATCCTTGAGATTGTCCTTCAGGAAAGGATCTGGGATGTCTCCGGTCCTTATGAGCTCCATCTGGACGGTCCCCGGAACTTCCGCCGGCCTGAAATCTCCGAGTCTGCCCCTGTCTTCAGGAGGATTGACCGCCCTGAACTCCCATTTTGTCTTGACTATGTCTGACATGTTATTCTCTCAGTTTTAGTTTTTCCTTTCAGGCGCAGGGCGCTTGAAAAGGAAAACTATCTTCTTAATGGAAAATTTAAAGAGGATAAAGACTATGGCCTTTGAATAAATGAAGAACGACAGCGGCCTGCTGACAATGCTGATCCTGTTGTTCCTCAGGGCGGAGATGACGGATTCAATGTTCTTTTCGGAGTCTACCATTGTATAGGTCTTGTCCAGCTGGAAGATATGGTGGGAGTCGGACGTCCCTATGAGGGGTTTTCCGTATTGGGATGCGACTTTCTTTGCAACCGAGTTGAAATGGTCGAAGATCCTCGTGTAGTAGTGGCAGTATTCGATTCCGTCGAAGAGGTCGATATGCTTCAGCAGATATGATTTCAGGGAATACTTCCTCAGGTGCGGATAGTACGGGTGAGGGGCTAGAATGAAGATCTCCGGATGCTGCTTCCTGTATTCCCTTAGGTCGGAGAAGGTCCTGACCGCCTCTACATCCTGCCGTGGATTCAGTATGACCACGTGCTTGCCCTCGATGGTCGACTCGATCCCCGGTATGAGGAGGATTCCCTTGCCGGCGGCATATTCCACGAGTTCGGGGGTGTAGGTGAAGATGTCGTGGTTCGTCAGCGCGACCACCTCGTATTTCTTTTCCGAGGCGCAGTCGATCAGGTCCTTTGCACAATACGTTATGAGGTCCCTGTTGTCCTCGTTCGTATGGATGTGGAAATCGGCCTTGAGCATGTCTGAAACCTGTGAAATATTCATTATGTCCAATTGAAAAAGCAAACTATTATATTAACATTTCATATCCAAAAAATAAACATGGTTCCGGTATAAATGGCTAGAAAAAAGTTCGAGGAGATCTCAGGTGAATACGACGTGGTCGTCGCGGGGGGCGGACTCGGCGGGCTGACCGCCGCCAACATCCTCGCCAGGAACGGCCACCGCGTCCTGCTTGCCGAACACCATTTCCAGCTGGGCGGACTCGCCACCTACTTCAAGCGGAAAAACCATATCTTCGACGTCGCCCTGCACGGATTCCCGATCGGGATGAAGAAGACCCTCAGGAAATACTGGTCGCAGGAGATGGCGGACCGCATAATACAGGTCAAGAGCATACGGTTCGACAATCCCCAGTTCACGCTAGAGACCACCTTCACCCGCGAGGACTTCACCCGGATCCTGATAGAGAAGTTCAAGCTCGCCAAGGAGACCGTCGGCGCCTTCTACAACGAGCTCGAGGCGATGAACTTCTATGACGACAACAGG
>CAZDNQ010000168.1:0-8959 GCA_964506605.1 uncultured Victivallis sp.
GATCCCGAAAGTCTCCCACGGGTTCCTGACCTTCAGGTACCTGTCCTCCTTCAGCTTCGTGACGTACTCAAGCTCCTTGTCGGGATTCTTGCCCTGAGCCGCGGAATCCATGGCGATTACCAGGGCCTCGGCCATGAGCTTGTCATTGTCAGACACCTGCCCCATCGCCTTTTCCGCCTCCGCCAGGCTGCCCGCGAAATCCTTCTTCCTGGCAAGATATGCCGCGAGCTTCACCCTGACATCCGCGCTGGCGTTCTTGCTGTCGGGGAACTCCTTGAGATATAAATTCGCGTTCTCAATCGCCTTGTCGAACTGCTGGGCGTTGGCATACATGTTTATAAGCGCAAGAAGGGCCGCCTGCCGCACTTCCGGATTGCCCGGGATGGCGTCGCATAGCTTCGTCACTGCAGCGGCCGCGTCGGAATACTTCTTGCTGCGCGCATGCATTTCAAAGATGATGTTGAAGGCGTTTATCTTCTGCTGTACGCTCGCGGCCTTGCCCGTGATTATCGTATCAATCTTGGTCACGACCTCGTAGGTCTTGGCGTTGTTCCGCGAATCACCGTTCAGCTTCGCAAGCTCCTGGTCTATCTTCTCAGGCGACTGCGCGGATGCGGACACGGCGGAAAGAAGGACTGCGAACATAGCGGCACACAAAACCGAATGTCGAATATCGAACAAGGAATATCGAATATCGAAGGAAATTATCCGGGACAATTCCCTCCCTCTTCCATCCATCGTCAGATATTCGTTATTTTTCATTCTGTCATCTCTTCCAATTACTTCAGCATTCATTATTCGTTATTCGATATTCGTAATTCGTCATCCCCTACCTCTTCCTCTTCTTGATGCCTGTCGTCTTGACCTGGCCGATCTCGTTCTGGTTCACGTGGAAGATCACCTCGCTTATCCAGTATGTGACGGGGGCCGTGCAGCTGCCGGAGAAAATGACGGAGCCAAGTTCCGCGGACCTGAAATCAGGAGAATTCTGGAGCATGTTCGACAGAGGTATGACCACCCTCTGCCAGTCGGACAGCACCATTCCGCTCTCTATATATGCGGGATCTGATATCCCTTCGGCCTCTGTCGACACAGGATCCATGTACATCGGGCTGTCGCGCATCTGTAGAAACACATCGTCTGTGGCGTCGGTGCTGCTCTTGATCCAGAAGGAGATGGCGTAGTATCCGGTTATGTCGGACAGCCCTCCGCCCCCGATGCTCGCCTTCCATGCACCGGGCTTGACCTCGAGCTTGAAGCACTCCTCCGGCTTCCCATGGGATTCTCCGCCGGGAACCGTCGTCACCCCGCTGACATTGCCTTCGGTCTCAATCCTCATGTTGCTGCGCGACCTGTAGAATTCAAACGCTTCCGGCATGGAATAGATGTCCAGCGGCGCCACGGCGGCATAGGCCGATCCGTCGCCGCCCTCGGCATTCAAGGTCAGCCCTATCTGCCCAGGCCAGCGCTTTATCATCTTGTCGTCGTTCCTGAGCCGCCACGGATCGACCCTGAACGTAATCCCGTATATCCCGTCATCCGCCTTCTCGTCGGAATGCTTGCCGTCATCATACATCGCCGTCTTAACCCCGCCTCCGATCGATCGGAGATCTATAGTAACCGCCTTCGGCCTGCCACCCTGCGATGAGACTTTCGCGGTGACCGAATACTGTCCGGCCGTCATCGCCTCCTTCATGCCGTCGATGTCAGTCTTAAGCGCAACGGCGGCGGCGACTGCGGACTTCGACTGTGGGAACCTGGAGATGTTCTGCTTGAGGTTTGTCACCTTCGCCCTGTAGAGCGTGCCTGCGAACTCGAATACCGAAGGAGTGGTCTTGACCGACGAGATTGAAACTCCTGCGGCCTTCTGGTTCTGTTTTCCGACATAAAGGTTGCCGTTGGCCACGCCATAGAACACCGATCCGTTGGAATTCGCCCGGATATGCGCGCCTTCCTTGGTGAAGTCACCGGTATAGAGCCCGGTGCTCTGGGAGGTCCAGGTCTTGTATGCGTCGAAAGTCGCCACCATCCCCATCTTCTTCGGATCATATGAATACATAAGCTGTTCCTCGGCGGTACGGCCCCATGTGACACCCACGGATGTGAAGCCTACGTCCTTCGGCCCGACCTTGCTGAGATCGCTCTTCGACACGAACACCATGCCCTGGTCCAGGGTCGAGAATATCGGATGGGCCTTGAAAAGAGGAAGCGCGCTTCCGGTGGGGACAACGTCCTTCATCGCGTCGTACCAGTAGTCGTCGATCGATATTCCGTAGCATATGGACTTTATCTCAGGAGAATCCTTCTTCGACGCCACAATCAGCGCGTCATAGCACCCGAAGTCGCGGAACTGTATCGATGAGACATTGTAGTCTGTGGCGAAGAACCCCCATTTCTCACCCTTGTTTATCGAGCGTGAGATACCTGCGGCCGCATCGCCGTGCGCCGCTATCAGAGTATGGAAGAGCTGGTCTCCAGGAAATATGTAGAACGCTGAAACCGTATCCGACGCCATCCCCTTCGAAGCGGATCCGATCTGCTTGAAAGTCTTGCCGCCGTCCTCGGTCAGCCATACACCCCTGCCCGCGGTCCCGGCATAGAATGAATCCTCCTTGTCAGGCACGAACGCCATGCAGGTGATTCTTCCAATCTTGTCAACACCGGCGGCAGGCAGCTTCTGCCATTCCTCACCGCCGTTCTCGGATATCACAAGGCCGCTGTCGGTGGCGAGAAGTATGCGCTGGGTCATCGAAGGATGGGGGTAGGCCGCGACGATGTGTCCTGAAAACCTGGTATCCAACGACCACACAATGCCCATTTCCTGGAGGGGCGCGGAAGGAGCTGCAGCATCTGGAGGATTGGCGGACCACACGGAAGTCATCCCGCAGAAAAGTGCGAATATCGCAGCAGTGACAGGAATTTTGATTTTCATAAGGTGCTGAAAGTACTCCGGAACAGGCGAAGAATCAAGGGGTTTTTTGAAGACTCGGGCAAGAAGGCAGGAGCCGGAACAAGCAGCTCAGGCGTAATGCCCCTGCCGATGACCGGGATTCGTACCCGGGAAGAAGGTGTTTTACAATAATGAATGGCGAAGTGAAAGGACAATGACCTGTGGCCGGGCCGGCGGCCTTCCGCCAACATAATCACCCATACTTGCGGATTTCGCATATCGCTGAGTATCTTTGCAGGCTATATTATATTTAACGCGGAGCTTTTAACGAAGGAGGTCTTATGAGAAAACAGTTTTACAGACTCATGCCGGTCGGCATAGTGTCATTTGCGATATCCCTGTTTGCTGCAGGAATCATGTACGCTGGAGAAGAGGAGGAAGTATTGGCAAAGGCTGTCGTGTTGAGCCAGTTTTCCCTGTATGACTGCGTAGCCCGGGTGTCCAAGGGAGCTGCAATTGCGATTTCCGCAAAATTTGAGATGGATGAAGCCGGAAAGCTGTCGCTCTCCATATATTCTGCAGACGGAGGACTTGCCAAGGACTCCGAAAAGAATACCTACAGTGAGATATCTGGCGATCCCACTGTGAAGTCGTTGAAGACTGAATCTGCGGCCATAACAGATCCTGGAGATCTGAAGGCTGCAAAGGAGCAGCTCAAGGTTTTGTCCGCTTCAAAGCTGTCACTTCTCGGTCTCATCGGCAGGGCGCAGAAGGAACAGCCGGGAATCCTCATCTCAGCAACACCTGCGCTGGAAAACCAGAAACCGTGCTGTGTGTTCATGATCTTGGCCAAGGGCAAGACTGTCAAGGTCGTATACGACGTCGTAACCGGGAAAAAAATACCGTGAGACAAGCTCCAACGCGGCAGCAGGGCAAATAACGGTTACCGCCTTCTTTCCAGCCCCTACTCCAATTCCAGCCCCTTGTCCCTGAGGAGCTTCTTCAGCAGTTCAATGTCAACGATGGACGACAGGGTAGCCGTCCGTCCTTCATTGCCCATCTTGAGCCCGTCGATGACCGCCTTCCTGATCTCAGGCTGTCCCACCTTTATTTCGCTTGTGATCCCTAGAACCACCAGGCCGCTGACGAGATCCTTGACGGCCTTCGCCTTCGCCTCGTCCTGCATGTTGATCTTCGCCGACGCGGTGACTTTCTTATCCACGACGTTCACATCCAGCCGCGCATTGACAATGTTGGCGAGGAACGGCTTCTGCGCGACTTCCTGTTCGGGGAGGCGCATGAGCGCAAAGCTGAACATTGAATCTGAGCCGGCGAGGCCGTCCAGAACGGAGATCCCCTCCTTGTCCCAGCCTGAGTTTCCAGTGGTATAGCGGCTGATGAACTTGTCGACGAGTTCCGGACGTCCGAAAGCGACTATGCCTTGGTTTATCAAGGTGCCCTGGTTCAGTTCATTTTTCTGTTCATCCTTCATTTCGATGGTGACAAGCGTTCCGGGCCTTGCCAGCCTAGTGGACTTGCCCACGAGCGGGGAGTTCAGGATGTCGTCGGCGTCAAAATCGCCCTCGAGGACTATGATCACTTCCTTGTCCTTTACGACATTGATCCATATGCAGTCGACATCGATGAGGGCGAGTCCGCTGAACTCCCCGATCTTTTCGAGCTTCTCCCCGAACTTCTTCTCAGCGGCGTCAAGGATTGACCTGGCATCATCGCTTTTCCGGGCGGCCTTGAGGTCAAGCCTGGCGCAGAACATGACTTCTTCGGGCATGCTCCTGGCGAGTTTCTTCCTGTCCAGCTCCTGTGCCTGGCCGTAGGTGAAAGTGGCGATGGTGACAGCTGCTGCGAGCAGGAACGTCCTGATTTTCATTATATATCTCCTTGGCGTTTATAGTCGATCTTTTGCATATACTACGTTGCTATACGGCATTTATTTCATGCAGGTTACAATTATACAGGATGCTGGCGGCTTGCGTCCTTTTTTCTGGCACAGTATCTGCTCTATGGAACTCAGCCGCTGCAATGCGGGCATGGGTGTTGAAAATCTGAAACAGGATGGCAGCAGGGATCCTGGAGCAAAAAGGAGACTCTCATGAAAAAAGCTGACACTTGCTACAGTACGGTTTCGATATGCATGCCAATGGTCCTGCTGGCGTCCGCCTTCATTGCACAGTTCCTGCATGGCGTCAGCCATGACATTGCCCTGCCAGCCGGATATCTGCTGATGGTGATGGCCACAGCTGCCGGTGCAGGGATGATCTGCGGAATTGCGGGCTTTGTCAAGAAGGAGAAAATGAAATGGCTGTCCGTGGCAGGAACGCTCGAGAACGCCTGCCTCGGACTTATCTGCTATGCAGTCCTGGGAGCTTTGTAGGGGCCTGATACCGGTAATTTTAAACTAGCAGTCCGGCCTCGTTGGAAAACTACGCCGTGGCAGGCGTACCATCTCCATCCCCCATAGCAGTTACGATGCGGTCGGAAGCCAGTCTACCTGTGATGCGAAGACAAGCCGTCCGCTATTCGCCGTTCATCAGTTCGGCTGTCCATCCGTACCCTTCTTCTTGCCGCTGGCCGGGGCTGGCGGTGTTTCCAGTGAAGAAGGAATGCTTATTCCGATTTGCGCGGCCTGCTTGTGGTTGATTGCTATCACAGGTTCGGCGACGTTCATGATCGGGATTGCGGACGGGCTCTCACCCCGCAGCACCCGCGCAGCCATTTTTCCTGCAGTACGGCCGCTCTCCATCCAGCCTATCCCTACTGCCGCAACCGCGCCTCGGTCGATGAACTCGGGGTCATTGAGGACTACCGGGATCTTGGCGCGGCTCGCCGGGCCCAGCACGCCGTCGATGGACTGCAGGACCGTGTTGTCTCCGGTCAGCCATATCGCCTGCGGATTGCGGGCCAGGAGCGCCTGCGTTGACAGCATGATGTCGGCCGTGGTTGAAATCGTAACCTCTTCCAGCTTGATGCCCAGCGGTTCCAGGATCTGGCGCGCCTCGCGCACCGCCCGGATCGAATTCGCCTCGGACGCATTGTAGACCGTCCCCACTGTCTTTATGCCGGGAACCAGCTCGCGCACGACCGACATGGTCTTTTCAATGGACGGGAACGACGCCACCCCCGTCATGTTCGGGAGATGGTGCTCGAAATCCTTGCCGGCGCCAGCCGAGAGCGGGTCGTATGTATAGACGAACACTGCCGGCGTGCTCTTCACCTTGGCGCAGGCAGCCGCTACTCCGGGCGTGGTCATCGGCACGATCAGATCCAGCCCCTTGGCGTCAAGCGCCTGCATCATCTGGGGCAGCATCGCAATTTCACCGGCGGTGTGGCTCCGGGTCACCTCGAGGTTGGTTCCGACCTTGAATCCTTCGGAGCCCAGACCCTCCAGGTAACCGTCGATTGCCTTGTCGGCCGCTATGTCCGGTCCGAAATATGCGAATGCGACCTGATATACGCGCTGTCCCGGTGCCGCGCCCTCGCTTTTCTCCTTGCGTCCGCATCCGAGCCCCAGGAGCAATGCCAATGCAGTGACAGCCACTGCTGCAGACTGTGCTATCCGGGACGGAGTTAAAATCGAATATTCATAAACTTTGAGTTTCATATTTGAGAACTCCTTGTTAGTTGTTATTGATCAAATGGCCAACCGGCGCTCATCTGTCGCCAGCCGGTTGTCGTCGTTTTCAAATCACGGATCTCGGGTAATCTGGGATTATTAAGTGTAAATCAGAATCAGCCGATTTCAAATTCTTAATCCTATTCAACGTGTTTCACGCGCAACTATTCCCCTCCTGTGTGAATCGCGGGAAAGGAATTCATGGCTTCGCGGCCTTGCGCCTCTGCGTTGAAGAGCCTGTGTATGCCTATGGCTAAATCAAGGTCATTTGATTTTCAGCTTGCCTGCCGGAAGACGCTGCTCGCCGTCCTGGCCTCCGTTGATCAGGCTGAACCTGTCCTGCCGCCCGTAGAGTCCGATCAGGACATCCAGAGTTTTTCCCTTTAGAGTGGAAAGGTCCGCGCTCGTGGTATCGACTACCGGCTTGTCCTTCTCCCATTTTGTCGCTGGTATCGCAGGATTGTAGTCGGCGCCGGAAACCTGCTTCCAGTTTTCATTTATGATCACAAACACCCTGAACGGATCCTCACCCGGCGCACCACCCTTGTTCACGAAGGTGCATTGGAGATTCGTCATGCCGGAGGCGTCGACATCCAGCGTCTTCAAACCGTCCTTGGAGCCGGCCTCGTAAAGGGTCTGTCCATTGACGAGAACTTTCTGCAGCAGCGGCTTGAATCCGTCCGCGGTCTCCGGCGAAGGTGCTGGCGCATCTCCGGCTGGACCGTTGACAAGTGCGAAACGTCCCCATCGCGATGTTCGTCCGTTGTTCTCCTCGTCACCGTTCCAGGTCATCGATGTCTTACGCGTCTCCTTTGCGGCGGGATCGTCGCAGTCGTCCACCTTCACGTCGAGACCTATCCACATGTCCGGCCGCAGCCTGCTGTAGTTGCGGTAGAATATCCTTCCTGCAATGATGTAACCGTGCTCCGACTTCCTTCCGAAGAACTGGACTTTTGCGCCGGTCGCGGTATCGCAGAACTTGACTTCGCACGGGGCGAACTCGGTGCCCAGCGACGGGACAACGGCGATTTGCTCCGTATCAATCCTCGAGCCATTCAAAGTCCTGTCGTTGAGGAGATCAATGAAAAACTCCACGGCATCCATGTTCCACGGGGCGTCGGAAGCCTTTCCTGGAAACACCTTGTCGTCAGTGACATCGATCCACAGGTAGATGCCGTCCTCGCGCCAGCCGCCACGGACCTGGTATGACAGGTCGTCCGGACCCGTCCAGTGCGGCATATCCGGAAAATCCGGCTTCGGCTGTCCGATGTTTATATGCTTCCTGCTGTCGACTTTCGCAAGCACCGGAAGGTCGCGCCAGGTTGACTCCTTTGCCGGATCAATCACCACCGCAAGCCTCGGCATGGCTATGATTGCAAGGTTGAACATCTGATGCCGGCTCGGGTAGACGTTCCCCTTGGCGTCCGTGGCCGTGAACTGCATTTCGACATCTCCTGTCGAGGGGCCGCTCTGAATGGTGACAGGGACAGTGAGCTTTCCACCCGGCTCCAGCGTGACCGTCGTTTTCTCCATCTCGATCCTCCAGCCTTCAGGAGCCTTTGTCGCCAGGCTGAAAATCTCCTGGCGCTTATAAGGATTGGAAATGGAAATTTCTCCGGAGATGCGCTGGTTTGCCTTCGAGTCCTTTGGCAGCTTCAGCGAGACGACCTGGACTCCTGCGAAGTCCGCAGGAACGTCGAAAAGATAATTTACGTCGGCGGAGACATTCAACTTCAGCAGACCGTCCTCTGTCTTGAACTCAGTTGGATTTCCATACATGTCCATGCCTTTCACCTGCGGCGCTTCCAGCGGGAAGACGACGGCGCCGGCACCGCATACGGCCGCGATGCGTTTTGGATTCTGTCCGCGGGCTTCACATTCGATCAGCACTCCCAGCGACTGGTCGTTCACAGCGAAGAACCGGGCGTTCTTCCTGAAACTTACGGCTTTCGCGAACGCCGCGAATGCTACGCTCTTGTCGTTGTACCGTGCATTGTTCGTGCCGCCTGGAAAGACCTTGTTGTCCTTCCCTATCGCCAGGATAGCCAGCTGCATGGTGATGTCCCAGCGGATGCTCTGCTCCTTGTAGGTCATGAGGACGCCTTCCGCAGGCGAGGTATCAGCTCCATATTTCTTGACGAACTCCTCTTTGCCCATGGGCGAATAGACAATTCCCAGCTCGTCCGCCCAGACCGGCAGCGGATGGCCGAGTTTCGCCTCCTCCGCATGCAGGAAGGTGATGAACTGGCCGAGTGATCCCTTATGGTAGTCCTTTATGGGATCGAGCATGCAGTATGGATGGATCGAGAGCGCATCCATGGAAGAGCCCGCGCCCATGCCGAAAATCTTCGTGTTCCACGGGGGATAGCCCGAACCTACTCCACCGACGAGGATGGCGCCGGGATCCTCCTCCTTCAGCACGCGGTACATCGTCTTGA
>CAZDNQ010000169.1:0-8950 GCA_964506605.1 uncultured Victivallis sp.
CCGACCTTCAAGCCTTCGGCCCTGAACGCATCTACCATCTCCTTGAGCAGGTTCCTGCCGCAGGGCGTGTTTGTCGCCTTGTAGTCGGTGTATTTCGAGTCCCAGAGGCAGAAGCCCTCATGGTGCTTGGTGGTGATCACGAAATATTTCATGCCGGCAGCCTTCGCCATTTTCGCCCATTCGCGGGGCTCGTAGAGATCGGGATTGAATCGGTCGAAGTATTTCTGGTATTGCTCGTTCGTTATGCACTCCCTGTGCCTGATCCATTCATGCCTTGCGGGCATCGAATAGAGGCCCCAGTGTATGAACATCCCGAACCTGTCATTCGTGAACCAGCCGGTCTTTCCCTTCGAAGCACCTGCGTTACTTGCGGACATGCCATATCTCCTTTTAATTCAATTGACTGTTTCTGGAACGCATCTACGATATGTCCCCGGCCGTACCCCTTCAATGCAGGAAAACACCAAAAGCATGTATGAAACAAACATTTGAATTTATGTTTTACATGCTAAGATAAGCATTACCATGGATGAATATTTCAATCCGGACATAAAAATTCTGATGATAAAGCGCCAGCCGCTGGGAAGATACTGGAACATGGCGGACCTGGCGGCGCCCTACTGGCGCTTCTACTGGAACAGCTCGGAAGGCGCGTCTGTCTGGTTCGGAAAGAAGGAATATCCTCTGACTCCTTCAGTGCTGACGCTGATTCCCCCGGACACCCATTTCTCATCGACGTGCTCGGGGATGCCGATCCACTACTACATGCATTTCACCGCCGGACCGCCGTTCACGGAGATCCAGCCGCAGATAATCAGGATGGTCCCCGGCGGGGAAATGCTTTCCAGGATAAGGGGGGCTGTGAAAATGTTCTCGAGCAAAAAGGCCGATCCCATCAGGCTCTCCCTGGAGGCGCTGCAGATAATCCTGGCCTGCCTGTGCGCCGTCCCGGAGAAATCCATCAACAGGAGGGAGATTGATCCGAGGGTCGCCGCAGCCATGAAGATGATTGATGAGAATCCCGCCAGCCCGCCGTCGAATGCGGTCATTGCGGGGAGGCTTGCCATGAGCACTAATTCCTTCCTCAGGCTGTTCAGGCGGAACGCGGGGATCAGCCCGCAGCTCTATTCCAGGAACAAGAGAATCGACAAGGCGTGTATCCTCCTGCATTATTCGGGATTCGACATCAAGCAGATCGCCGCTGAAACCGGATTCTGCGACCGTTTCCATTTCAGCAGGGTGTTCCGGGCGCTCAGGGGCGTGGGGCCGGCGGAGTTCAGGAAGATAAAATCATGACACCGGATGCGGCTGCGACGGATCAAGGAGCGATATCTCGTCCATGATGTCCTTCATTGACGCGGGACGTCCGGACGGTTCCTTCGCGAGGCATTTCTCGACTATCAGGGTGTTCCATCCTTCAGGAACGTCGGGCCGCACCAGGGGTATGGGCGGAGGCTTCTCAAGCTTGTGCTTCTTGAACAGCTCTATCGACGATTCGGCCACAAACGGCGGGGAGCCGGTTATCAGGTGGTATAGCGTGGCTCCGAACGAATATATGTCGGTCTGGACTGTCGCCGGTTCTCCGAGGAAGATCTCAGGGGCCAGGTAGATCGGGGTGCCAACGATGAATCCGTCCTGCGTGGTGCTGAGGGAGTCAGGAAGCTTGGCGATCCCGAAGTCGCTGAGCTTCGCCTCGCCGGACTTGATTTCAAAGAGGATGTTCTTGAGCTTGATGTCGCGGTGATATATCTTCTTCCTGTGGAGTTCGGCTACGGCGCCCGCGATGTCATATGCGATATGGGAGAACGAATTCATTGGTATCTTGCCCCGGGTGATCAGATATTCCTCGAGGTCCACCCCCTCCACGTATTCCATCACAAGATAGGGGCAGTCGTTGAAATATCCGCGGTCCATGTATTCGACGATGTTCGGATGCCTTATGTTCGAAATTATCTCGATCTCGCTGTTGAACCGTTCCACTATGTCCTTCTTGTCCAAGGTGCTTTTTGACAGCATCTTCAGCGACAGCACGCTCTTGTCGGAGGTCTTCACCACCTTGTAGACCAGCGAATGCTTGCCCCAGCCGAGGGAGTCGATAATCAGGTAGCCGTTTATATTGTCGCCGATGAACGGGACGTTGTGGTTCATGTTGAAGCGGATCTTGCTGGTCTCCATGAGCATGGTCTCGCGGATTTTCTTCCGCTTGCGGTTGATGAGCAGCTTGACCCTTGTGGAGAGTTCCGCAGGGCTGAAGGGCTTCTTCAGGAAGTCGTCGGCTCCGCATTCGATCAGCTTGTTCTGGATTTCCTCGATGTCATATCCGGATATGAGTATCACAGGAATATCCCGGTGATCGTCGGACGCCCTGATCCGCTTGCATATCTCGAAGCCGTTTGTATCCGGGAGGAGCACGTCCAGGACGACGAGGTCGATATTGGGATATACGGTTCCGCCCTGGGCAGGGACAAGGCCGAGTATCTCAAACGCCTTCTTTCCGTTTGCGGCGGTCTTCGCGCCCTTGAATCCCGCATCCGCCAGGATGCGTTCAATTAGCTTCAGCACGAAACTGTCATCGTCCACGATGAGTATCGTCTTTTCCTCGGACAGCCTGATTTTCTGTGTTCTTTCTTCCACTGAGTGTTTTTCGCCCCCCGTGAATATGACAGCCCAATACATAACCTACACTCTTCCAACATATTTTAATATCGGAATTGCAAAAAAATCTTTATTGTATATCGTAGGAACCTGAATTTTGACGAAAGGTGACGGATTATGCAGAGAAGTGAATACGATTTCTCGGGAATTGAGCCCAAATGGCAGAAGTACTGGGAGGAAAGGAAGACCTTCAAGGCGGTAGAGGATCCCTCAAGGCGGAAGCTCTATGTCCTCGACATGTTTCCATATCCGAGCGGTGCGGGCCTGCACGTCGGCCATCCTGAGGGCTATACTGCAACGGACATAGTCTGCAGATATAGGAGGATGCGCGGGTTCAACGTGCTCCATCCTATGGGCTGGGACGCCTTCGGCCTCCCCGCCGAACAGTATGCTGTCGAGACCGGCACCCATCCGAAGATAACCACTAAGAGCAATATCGATACGTTCCGGAGACAGATCAAGGCCCTGGGATTCAGCTACGACTGGGACCGCGAGGTGAACACCACCGATCCGGAATACTACAGGTGGACCCAGTGGATATTCATCCAGCTCTACAAAAAGGGGCTGGCATACATTGACGAGGTGCCGGTGAACTGGTGCCCCGAACTCGGCACCGTCCTCGCCAACGAGGAGGTCATCGACGGCAAAAGCGAACGCGGCGGACATCCTGTCATCCGCCGCCCTATGAAGCAGTGGATGCTGAGGATTACCGAATATGCCGAAAGGCTTCTTGAGGATCTCGAAGGCCTCGACTGGCCGGAGGGAATCAAGGAGATGCAGCGCAACTGGATTGGAAAGTCCGTCGGCGCCGATGTCGATTTCAATATCTCCGGTTCGGACCGCAGGGTAACTGTCTATACGACGCGTCCGGACACGCTTTTCGGCGCCACATACATGGTGCTTTCCCCTGAGCACCCGCTTGTGCCGGAAATAACTCCGGCCGACAGGAAGGCGACGGTTGAGGAATACTGCAGGCATGCGGCCAGGATGAGCGACCTGGAAAGGACTGAGCTGAAGGAGAAGACGGGAGTCTTTTCAGGGGCATACGCGCTCAATCCGGTGAACGGACAGAAGATACCGATCTGGATCGCGGACTATGTGCTGATAAGCTATGGCACAGGCGCGATCATGGCGGTGCCTGCGCATGACACGCGCGATTTTGAGTTCGCCGTCAAGTTTGGAATTCCCGTGAAATGCATAATCTCACCCGACGCGAAGGAGGCCGCCGCCGAAAAGGTCGATGTCAATGAGGTTCTGGCGGGCAGGGCGTGCTGGACGGGCAATGGTGCAATGATCAACTCCGCCAACAGCGACGGACTTGACATCAACGGGCTTGAAGTTGCAGACTCCAAGCGCAGGACAATAGAATGGCTTGAGAAGAAGGTGATAGGGAAGGGGGCTGTCAACTACAAGCTCCGCGACTGGCTGTTCAGCCGCCAGCGCTACTGGGGCGAGCCTTTCCCTGTAATCCATATGGAGGATGGTTCGATAAGGCTGGTCGAAGAGAAGGATCTTCCCGTGAAGCTTCCGGAAGTCGAGGACTTCAGGCCTGCCGGAACCGGCGAATCCCCCCTTGCGAAATCCACAGGATGGCTGGATTACACGGATCCTGTTTCCGGGATGAAGGGACGTCGCGAGACCAACACCATGCCGCAGTGGGCGGGATCGTGCTGGTACTATCTGAGGTATATGGATCCAACGAACAGTTCTGCGCCATGGGACATGAAGAAGGAGAAATACTGGATGCCGGTGGACCTGTACGTCGGCGGCGCCGAACATGCAGTGCTGCACCTGCTATATTCGCGTTTCTGGCACAAGGTCCTGTACGATCTCGGATACGTGTCCACGAAAGAGCCTTTCATCAAGCTCTTCAACCAGGGGATGATCCTCGGAATCTCATACAAGGATTCAAGGGGCGCTCTTGTCCCGAACAACAAGGTCGACCATACCGAGGCCGGACCTGTCCACAGGGACACAGGTGAGAAGCTCGTGGAGTTCCCGGCGAAGATGTCCAAGGCCCTCAAGAATGTCGTCAACCCTGATGACATCATAAAGGATTACGGCGCTGACAGCATGAGGCTGTACGAGATGTTCATGGGGCCGCTTGATGCCGTCAAGCCCTGGAACACGAACGGTGTTGAGGGGGTTTACAGGTTCCTCAAGAAGGCCTGGATGAAGCCCTTTCCAGGGAGCAGAGGAGGATTCTGCACTTTACAATAAAGAAGGTGACGTCCGACATTGAGACCATGGGGTTCAATACCGCGATAAGCCAGATGATGATATTCACAAATGAGTTTTCAGGATCGGCGAAGATTTCCAGGGAGGCCGCCGAGTCGTTCGTCAAACTGCTTTCCCCTTTTGCCCCGCATATCGCCGAGGAGCTCTGGGAACGTCTGGGCCACAGCTGCACGATAGCCTATGAGAAATGGCCGGAATACAATGAGGAATACATTAAGCTTGACGAAATTGAAATCCTAGTGCAGATTAAGGGTAAGCCCAGGGCGAGGATGATGATGCCTGCAGGCATATCGCAGGAGGAGATGCAGAAGCTCGCGCTGGAAAACCCGGAGATATCGAAGGATATGGCCGGCAAAAGGATAGTCAAGGTGATATGCGTGCCTGGCCGTCTGGTCAATATTGTTTCAAACCCGTAACTAATAAATACTAAGGAAAGAGGTGTTCAAATGGGTCAGCAGTTCAACAAGGTGGAGAAACGCAGGCGTCGCAAGGCATATCTCCAGAGGAAGAAGGCCAGGATCAGGGCGGCGATCAAAAAGAAGTAGATGAAGAACAAGGCTGGAATTTTCAAGAAATGTTCAGGCTGCGGCCTCGAATGGGGTGACCGCAGCCTTTTTCTTTCTGATCCGGATGTCCGCCTCGTAGGCTACCAGATCCATTACGAACAGCTCGAACTCGGATTCTTCCTGTTCAACCATTCCTGCGGAACCACGATCTCCCTGGAGGCGAAAAATTTCACTGACCTGTACCATGGGCCCGTATTCAAGGAGAACAAAAAAGGAACTACTGACTGCAAGGGACTGTGCCTCCACAGCGAGGAGCTCCAGCCATGCCCCGCCCATTGCGAGTGCGCTTATGTCAGGGAGACCCTTCAGATTATTTCAAACTGGGGGAAAATGCAGGAATGAGGCTGGATAGTTCGTATTATTCTTGTGATAAACAGGTTGCGTAAAAAATAATCGTATTTCCGGGTTTGCTGCTTGACATGTGGAAATAAAGTTGTATTATATATGCCCTAAACTTATATGCCGGCACGTATAAGATGTGTTAAAGTAAGTTTTAAAAATTTTTGGAGGAATTGTTAAAATGAAGAAACTGATGATGATTGCTTTCGCGATGGTTCTTGCCGCTGGTATCTATGACGCCGACGAGAAGAAGGCTGATGATGCAAAGGCCGCCGATATCAAGAAGGCCGATGCCGACAAGGACGGAAAAGTGACTGTTGCAGAGTACGTTGTATATGCAAAGATTACTGAAGCCGACGCCAAGAAGCTTGACAAGAACGCCAACGGCGTTATCGAAGCTGAAGAATTCGTAGTTGTCGCAGCTCCGGCGAAGAAGGAAGAGAAGAAATAACATTTCTTCGTAGATATTCAAGAACCTGTCATCTCAAGATGGCGGGTTCTTTTTTTTGCCTTGTGGAAAAAAGACATGGAGGATTCCGCCTAGCGTTTGCGCGGGACTACCCGGATACGGTAGTCAAGTGAGATCCTGGGACGCCTTGCCAGAGCGCCCTTGAAGCTTATGAGCCAGCGAATTTCATTCCCGTCCCGGCTGGAGTCTGCGCTGGTGGCGGCGTTCTCAGGTATGTCGATCTCCCTGCTGCCGCAGGCTATCCGGAAGCTGTCGCTGGTGTCGATGATTCCGAGCTCATCGATAATGTTCCCGCCAGATCCGTTTCCGCCCCTCATGCATTTCAGGCTGATGGACATATTCCTGAAGAGTTCGGAGGACCTGGCGTTGATCTCCCATTGCACCTTCAGCTTGCCTCCGGGATGAGGTGAGGTCGTGCTGACGCTTAGCCGGGGACGTGGATTGAACAGCCCTATGAAGCATAAGGCCACCATGCCAAGCATTACAAGCCCGACCAGCACGAATGGAACAAGGAAGATTGTCAGGAACCAGTCGGGCCTTCCCTTCATCCACGAAAGTACATCCTGGTATACGAATATCGAGACTAGTCCGTTCCAGAAGCCTGCGATCAGAATGCTCCCGAGGAATGAGAGGAACGGTCCCGACACCGGTTTCAGCACAACATCTCCCGCGGTATAGTCTGAAAATCCGCCACGGTCATATTCCCCGGAATTCATCTGCGGCTCAGACCGCTTCCTTATATTGTATATAAGGCCGCCGGCGCCGACAAGGATGAACGCAAGAGGTATCAGGCAGAACAGGAACTCCCAGGTGAAACCGCGGTTGAGCACGGAATCCGATGGATCTGCGGGATTCGCATAGCAGGTCGCTGTGCTCCCGGCGGGGAAGGCGTCGACTACCTTTTTCTTTCCGTCGTATCCGCTCGAACTGCCGCCCATGAAGTTGTAACGGTCGGACTTGTATTCCTTCCCGCCGATGACGTATGAATAGAGTATGTCAACGCTGTAGGTGTGCCCGTTGTCGCTGTCATGTGCCGCCACTGAGCTTGAGATTATCCTGCATTGGGCCGGAGTCCAGCTCTTTGCGTCCAGCACTTTCATTGCCGGCCTTATTCCAAGGAAGTAGAAGACAAGCAACCCTATCAGGAGGAAGACTGAAAACAGGATTACAGCCGCCTTTGATGACGAGAAATTCTTCCTGTCTGCGGAGTTTCCGGCCGGACTTCCTCTGATGCTCCATCCCGTCCACACGGAATATATGCCTCCCGCCCCGAACAGCACGAAGATGAGCGGGATGAGCATGAAGGGAAGCATGATGAAGATGGACGGATCCGAGGTCAGCACCGATTCAGCCGGATTGCCTGGGTTTACCCGGCATCTCGCCTGGGAGTCCGCGGGATATCTGCTCAGGAGCGACTGCGCCTTGCTGTAGCTGGAATCGCCGGCATATCCGCTCGAGACCTTGTCGGAATTGAAACGCTTTCCGCCGAACTCATAGGAGTAATTGATCTTGAAGACATATCTCCCATGTCCGTTCCGGCCTTCCTCGTCTATCCTGCTGGAGACCACCCGGCATGCCGTGTCTGTCCAGAACATTGTGGAGATTGACTTGAAGAGAGTATGTGACATCAAGACGAGGAATCCGCTTCCCATGGCGAAAAACACAAAGAGGAAAAGCGTGGTGGCAATTTTTCCACCGAGTGTCGCCGGTCTCGAATAACTGCAGTCAGGATTGACAGGAGGCATATTACACCGTTAAGGCGCTACTTGAGTTCCACAAGGAGGCTGCGCATCCTCGGGTGTGAAATCTTCTCGTTGATCTTCATCAGGTAGTCATACTGGCTCTTCGAATAGATGAAGGGCTTCAGGTCAATCTTCTGGCTGATGATGCAGGCAGATCTTCCATTGACCTGTTTTTCTGCAGAGTTGACGTCTATTACGCTTCCTCCTTGTCCCGGGAAGTCGATTATGTCGCTTGAGGGGCATATGCTCATGCCATTATAGCCTGGCGGCATGAATATGGTAAATTCCTTGTCGATGTCAATCTCCCTGGGTGCGTAGAGCGGATTCTCCCTTTTCCTGGAGGCTGTCTGCACGATCCCGTTCAGGGCTTCCGGAAGATTCAGATAGAGGAGTTTTCCGTCCCTGACGGCATATTTGTCGACAGTGACGGTGAATTTCTCCGTGCCGGGATACTGGCTGAAATTGGTAAGGAGTTCGCCTTCAGGTTTGGCCGACTGCGAGATTGAGGCGACCAGCTCCTGGTAATAGCGGTTCCTCAGTTCAGGCGTCATCTCTTCGAACTTCATCTTGTTGGCGGTATATTCATTGCCATAGAAAGTAGTTCGCTTCGTGATCTTCGCCTGGCCGCTGTCTGAAAGTGTTATTTCGTAGAAAACTTCGCCCTTAGTTTTCTTTGCCGGAATTATCCTGAGCTCCTCGCCAGTTCCGGCAAGTATGGCAAGTTTGTTTTCATGCGGTGTCGAACCAAGTTCGGCATACTGGTTCGTGTCGTTCAGATAGATATATTCCTTCCCGAATTTCACCCGGACAAGTACTGAATTGAAGAAACCGAATTTCGGGGTCCAGTAGATCTCGCCGATCACCGAACTTATGCATGGCAGGTCCGAAGCCAGGACATATTCAGGTTCATATCCCAGCGACTTCAGCATCGAATAAATCAC
>CAZDNQ010000170.1:0-8854 GCA_964506605.1 uncultured Victivallis sp.
ACCTACAAGTTCTCCGGTGAAAAGTATTCCCTGGACACGAGCGCCGACAACATCATGCCGAACTACACTGTCGACCTGAACTATGTGCTGACATTCAAGGACGAGGACCTTCTCGTGAGGGCAAACTGCGCCCTGGACATCAAGGATGCACCTCTGCGCGAGCTGCTGATAAGATATGCCGGCGACATGACCGTGAACCGCGTCGAAGGCAGGTCGGCGATGGCTGACGACTATGAGACCTTCGAGAAGGACGGCGCGAAATGGCTGAAGATCCCGTTCGCTCCCGACACCATCGGCAAGACGGACCTCTTCATAAACTTCGAGAAGAGCATGAAGAACACGCAGTCCACCCCTATTCCGCCGATCTTCATCGACGGCGCGAAAAGCGTCAGGGGGCACATCCTCCTGGCTGCAAACCGCGGTCTCTCATTGACTGTCGAAGACAAGGATCTTAAGAACCTCCGCAGATATCCCGTCGGTTCGGCGCCGCTGCGCGAACCCGGACTCCAGCACAATTTCAGGTTCAAGGACCAGGACTGGGAAGGAAAGGTGACCGTCGTGCACGAGCAGGTCAACATAGTCTCCGAAGTCTTCCACATCGGCTCCGTCGGCGAAGGGACAATCTATGGGAGCTCGATATTCACGTACCATGTTTCCGGGGCGCCTGTCGACAAAATCCAGCTGAAGATAAATCCGTCCGTCAAGAACCTCGAGTTCACCGGCGGCAACATAGTCGACTGGAAACTGCTGGACGGGAGCACTGCGGAGGAAGTGACCTGGCAGGTGAACTTCAAGGAGAAGATCTTCGGCGACTACACTCTTCTCGCAACCTACGAGACACCTCTGTCAGGTTCGGAGACGAAGTACAGGATGGGGAATTTGACAACCGCCGGCGCCGGAGCTGAGACCGGATTCATGGCGCTTACAAGCGCGAGGAACCTGAAGGTTTCCTCGGGGAAAACATCCGAATCCGTGAACGAGATCGAGGCTTCCGAGATCCCCGATGAGTACAAGGTCTTCCTGCAGAACCCGATCCTCAAGGCATACCGTTTCTCTCTCACCCCGCACTGGATCGAGATGAACATATCAGGCTATGCCTCGCAGCAGATGATAAACATCGCAGTCGACCATGCGAAGTTCGCAACCAGAATCGACCGCAACGGGCAGGCTGTCACTGTCGCCGAATACCGCATAAAGAACTCGTCGCTGCAGTTCCTGGCGATGGAGCTTCCGGCGAAGGCGGAACTGTGGACGGTCAAGGTGAACGGTGAAAAGAAGCGCATATCCCTCTCCAACGGAAAATTCCTGGTGCCCCTGCCCCGCAACAAGAACACCGACGATCCCATAGCCGTCGAAGTGACATATGCCGAGAAGAACGGCGAGCTTGGCAAGGCCTCCTCCCTGAAATTCTCCGCCCCTGTGCTGGGTCTTGAGACGATGTTCTCGCGCTGGATCGTGGAAGTCCCGGAGAACTACAATCTGAACGAATATGGCGGCAACATGCTCCCTATGCGGAATCCGCAGAGGATCGGGCTGGGCGGAGTTCTTGCGAGATTCGCAAAATGGATGCACCGCTTCATGGAGCCCGGGATTTTCGTGCCGTGGCTCATGCTCACGCTCATTGGCGGCGGGCTTGTCTGGAGCTGGACAAAGGGCTCCTTCCAGATCCTCATAACGACCGTAGCAATACTCGCGTCGGGGATAATCATGATCGCCTGTCTCGGCATCATCGAACATAAGCTCCACGGGACCATCCCGGAATTCCTGCCGGAGCCTGTGAACTCCTGCGAATTCACACGTCTTTTCAGCCTTCCGCAGGACACTCCGAAGATCGAGATATACATGTCCGACATGAAGGCGACATCATTCCTGAAGGCGGGCTTTGCGGTTGTCATGGGAATCCTCGGCATGTTCCTTCTCGGGATCGGGCTCCTGATCTCCGGCAGGCTCAAGTCGTCGCTGCTGACGGCGGCGGGCGCGTTATTCCTGATCTGCGCATTCTCGCACTGGCTGTATCTCAACGCCTTCATGGCCTTCGGGCTCGCGGCGGCGGTTCCAATCATCCTCACGTTCAGCTTCTGGCGGATGATCTTCAAGAAATACCGCAAGCTTGCAGCCGCATGCCTGATACTCGGGCTCGTCCTGCCATTCTCCGGCCAGGCCGCTGGAAGCGGGATCACAATTGAGCATACCGCGTTCAACATATCGGTGGCGATAACCGACAACGACAAAGTCATCACGGGAACTGCAAAATACCTGATCAAGGCCGACAAAGGCGGCAGCATCGTATTCCTTCCGGCCCCGGCAGTGCTCACCGGCGGCACGCCGAAGCTCTCCGGACTCGAAATAGTCCGCGACGGGAACAACTACATGATCAAGGCGGAAAGCTCCGGAGAATATGAATTCGAGGTCGGATTCCTCCTTCCCGTCATCGAGGAGCGGAGCGGCAATTTCAGCTTCCCGCTCACCCTTCCCGCAGGCAGGCGGAATTCCGTGGCGGTGAAGACAAACCGCGAGAACATGGAGATAAGCTCCCCTGAAGCGGTGTTCTTCAAGTCGGCGACAGTGAACAATGCCTGCACCGCCGAAGCAAGTTTTGTCCCTGGCACCAGGGCGTCCTTCAAGTTCAGCCCCCTGGTAAGGAGGGTAGAGAAGGAGAAGACCGTGTTCTTCACGAGCATCGACGCGCTTGCGAAGTTCGCAGGCGGATTTGTCGAGACAAGATACTGCCTTAACTTCCAGGTTGCGCAGGGCGAGACTGCGAAGTTCGCAGTGGAGATACCGGCGAACATGCGCGTCACATCCGTCGGCGCACCGGATCTCGGAGCATGGCGCTTCATCGATGAGGCACATATGCTGGAAGTATTCCTGTCGCAGCCGCACCATGGGAATTTCACCGCAACGGTCGTCACCCAGATCGCGAACTGCAACCTCCCATATGAGACGAAGATAGGGACCTTGACTGTGAAGGACGCCGGAAAGCAGTATGGAACTCTCGGCGTCAGCGCCGATTCAAACGTACAGGTGCTGGTCGACGACAAGCTCGACGGTTTCAACAGTATCAACCTGAACGATTTCAATGCGAAGTTCGCAGACGCCGGGACCTCCATCAAGAAGGCGTTCCGCTACAACAAGCCGCCTGCAAGCGTCACCGTCAAGGCAAGTGCCGTCGAGCCTGAACTCAGGGTGAAGGAGAACTATACGGTCTCATTCGAGGAGGAGAAGACTGTGCTGACGTCCGACCTCAGCCTCGAGATCGCGAAGTCCGGCATATTCTCGGTATCAATGGACATCCCTGCAAACTATGAGATAGACAAGGTCTCGGGATCCGATGTCCAGCACTGGGACGAGATTTCCGAGAAGGACGTCCACAGGATCCTCGTACATTTCGACAAGAGCATCTGCGGGAACACCGACATACACCTTGAGCTGAGCCTGTCGGAGAGAAAACGCGAGAAGACGATGATCATCCCGAAGATCACCGTAGTGGGCGCGCAGAAGCACAAGGGAGACCTGACAGTCAGCCTCGAACGCGGCACCAGGATGGATATCGTCTCCAGGCAGGGCCTGGAGATCAGGACAGAAGGATTAGGACAGAACCGCGACAAGAGCGCGCACAGGTTCTCGATCGTCCGGGCGGACTGGGAGCTCAAGGTCAGCTTCGACGTGGTTGCACCGTGGGTGCAGGCGGAAGTACTGCAGATCGGCAAGGTCACGGAAGGCGTGGTCGAGTATGATGTCCACTTCAATTATTCCATAGAGAACGCCGGGGTCAAGTCATTCAGGATTCGCCTCCCGGAAAACGCCGAAACCCCTGAATTCTCCGGAGTAAACGCCTCCGATCCTGTCAATCTCGGGAAAAACCTCTGGGAGATAGAGGTCCATCAGAAGGTCAGCGGCAGATACATGCTCCAGGCGCATTACCGTGTGCCCTTCGAGAAGAGCGCCCAGGTCAGGATTGCGCCAGTTGTGACGGAAGGCACCGAGCTGCAGAAGGGATATCTCGCGGTGCTCTCCGACGATTCGCTCCAGGTGAAGATGGCTGACAGGAAGGGGGAGATCTCCGAATTCGACATCAGAAAGATCCCCGCACATTTCAAGGTGAACTACCTTTCGAACGCGGTCATGTGCTTCCGCACAGTCGGGAACGACTATTCGGTGACACTTGACGCGATACGGCACAAGACGGCCGACCAGCTGAAGGCGCAGATAAAGAGCGTGAACATAAGTTCTGTAGTATCACCGGAGGGCAGAGTTATAACTTCAGCGCTGCTTGCACTGATCAACGGGAACCAGACCTTCCTGGAGATGAAGCTTCCTGAAGGGAGCACTCTCTGGTCGGTGCTGATCGACAACCAGGCCGTGGACGTGGCCCAGGAGAAGGGAAATCTCCTGATACCGCTGAGACAGGGGCTTTCAGGCGCCGGACGCGACCAGGCCATCGAGATCATCTATTCCCTGCAGACGGACAAGACATGGTCCGTCAGGAACCAGGTCTACAACGGGCCGTCGTTCAACATCCCGCTCAGGAACGTGAGCTGGAACCTCTATCTCCCGAAGGATTTCGAATATTCCACGTTCGGCGGGACGCTTGACTACTTCGACCGTTCGCTCACAGGGCTGACATATATCAACCTGGAGGACTACGACCGTGGAAACGAGATGTACAACAGCGAAAACCGCAAAAATGCAAAAGTGATGCTTACAGAGGCGAACAAGCTCGCCGCATCCGGGAAGAAACAGGAGGCTTTCGAGTATTTCAGGAGCGCATCCAACCTCTCCGCCAACGATCAGGAGCTGAACGCCGATGTACAGGGACAGTGGCAGCAGGTCCAGCGCGACAATTCGATCATGGGTCTTTTCAGCAGGAGGGGCGTCCAGAAGAAGGGAAAAGCTGTCGCCCAGGATGAAATGATCAATGCTCCTGTCCAGCAGGCCAGAATGCCGGAGCAAGCTCCGGCCGAAGACATCAACGTGGTCAAGCAGCAGCTGGGCGGCGCGGAAGTCGGCAACCTGCAGACGATATCCGACAAGGTATTCCAGCAGCAGCAGGCGGCGGCGGCGGTCCCGCATCCGCTCAGGCTGACAATACCCGAAGGCGGGACCAAGCTTGAGTTCAGACGCGCGCTGCAGATGACGCCTTTCGCACCGGCACAGATATCGTTCAAGGCGAAGAAGGTCGTCTCATGGCGCGATTTCTCGGAATTCTATGCCGGATTCGTGATCGTCCTAGGGCTTGCACTGGTGGTACTGATAGTGAAAGCCGCACTCAGGAAAAGGGATACCTCGGATTGAAAAGCAGGTACGGCCTTTAGCCTGATTAATTCATCAGCTTTAAAACCTGGTACAGGCTAAAGCCCGTACCTACTGTCAAGCTCAACCTTGAACTCCTGCGTATGTATATCCTCACGTTGGAGTACAAACTTCAGCTTGGGTGTTTTGCCGGAGGGGCTTTCCGTGCTGAGTAACGAGGGGTACCACCACGCGATCTCAGAATATTATCCCAAGCTGCCAGATTCACATGCCCGATACGGAAGCGGTTGCATATGCAAGAATGACGCATTACTGTTTCGCGGTAATTACAGAAACGGAGAATGGAATTCATGCGGAGATACAGGAAGACAATAAGGCATCCGGAGACATTGCGCGGAAGAAGCCATGACAACGCCTCGTCGCAGTTCGACTACATCCTCGATCTGCACGGAAAGACTTCCGACGAGGCAACTTCCATGCTCAATGCCGTTCTATCCTCCTACACAAAATCCTGCATCCTGATCGTCCATGGCAAAGGAGAAGGGATTCTCCGCAGGCGAATACGCGCGGCCGCCTCTTCAGATCCCAGGATCCGCAAAGTAGAGTTCGGCGAGGATGCGCTCGTACCCGGCGGCGACGGGGTGACGGTGGTGTATACGAACTGATATTGGAAACTTGAAACTAGCAAATTGCTGGCATGTATTAAATTCTACCGCCAAGTTGGCGGCGGTCCGTGAGCAGAGAACTTGTTTCACAGATGGGAGTTTTGTTGGAGTTCACAGCCCTGGTCGCCGAAGGCGCTGCCAAAGGCAGGTAAACTTTAGCGTGTAAAAACGCCTGCGTTTTCACTTTCTGATGAAGCTGAGCGCATCCTGTTCGGATGCGAAGTCCTTGTCCCATATGAAATCGGCGGTTGCAAGCGCCCAGTAGCGGACATCCTCATCACCGTCTGCAAGAGCTTTCACCAGCATCTTCCTGGCTTCATCCTTGGTGGAATCAATGTTGATCAGTGACTTGATGGCATTGACCCTGGCATCCGCATATGGAGAATCCAGGCCGTATTCCATAAGATTCAGGACGGTTTTCCTGTCTGAAATGGCTTCCATCGCGGCAAATGCCGCATCCCGGACGTCCTCAGAATCATCCTTGAACGCCTTTGCGAGATATGCAGAGACATCTTTTCCACCGTCTGCAAACGTGCCGAGGCTGTCCATGGCGGCGATCCTCACATCTTCAGAACTGTCGATGATCGCGGCCTCTATCACTACCGGTTCCAACGTTTCCATATTTACGATATAGTTGATCTTTTCCGATTCGTCCAGGGATGAGAATTTCCCTGCAGGCCCGGCAGGAGATTTAGCTTTTACAGCAGGGCTGGAAATGCCGTCAGTGCGGCGGGGCGGCTTCTTCCCGGAAACAGAAGATCCTGATTTCTTGACGGCGGTCCCGGACAGCTTCTTCCCACCGTCATTCGCCGATGAAACAGGAGCTCGGACAGCTGAAGAGCAGCTCCGTCCGAAGAAAATAAGCAGCACCATCGCCGCAAGTGCGGCCGCAGAAACTGCGATTATCGCTATTCTCCAGTTCTTGGACAAAACAAACTCCTTTGACAGGATAACAGGATTGACAGGATGGAATTGAATAACAGTCCCATAACTGAGCAATCAATTCAGGTCGAACGGATATGTCGCCAGCCCCTGTTTGTTCTCGATCACGATGTTGTTGTTTTCCTTGATGATACCTGTAGGAAGCGTCAAAGGAATCAGTACCTTGATCTTGCTTGCGCCGGAATCGATATCCATGCAGCTCATGCCTGCAACAGTCTTGCTGTCAGGATATTCAAGGGGAGTCTGAACCTTGAGTACAAGTTTTTTGACCTCTGCATTGCCTGCAACCTTGTATTCCATCCAGACACTCGGGGCTTTCTGCCCGAAATAATCGCCCTCTACAGTTATGATATCTCCAGCGGAGGCAGATGTTATTGAAACATTGCCAGCGTCTTTAACGTCCGTTATATCCGGGGGAACCAAAGAGAAGAAACGGCTGAGATACTGGACCGTGCCGCCAGTGACCTGGATCTTGATGAATGTGTCCTCGTCGTACTGCGGAGCCAGGGTCAGGAAATCTGCGCAGTTGAATCCGGACTTGTAGTATGTCTTTAGGCTCTTGGTGTCATACAGGAGAACCGGAGACTTCCAGAGGCACTCCAGATTTTCCAGGGGCAGGTCGGCGGAAGGCGTGGTTACCAGCGACAATGCATAAGTCTTAGTCTTGCCTTTGACCGGTGCGACCAGTTCTCCCATCAGCACCTTAGGCTTCGCGGTGAAACTGCCGCTCATATACGGGATCTCAAAATCATATATCTTGAACCGCGATCCCGGCGCCAGATATGTCGTCGATGTCCAAAGGTCGGAGATTGCAGAATCAGGAACAAATACATTTACGTGGACAGTTTCCTTGGTCTTGGCCTGATCATCTGTTATCAAGCAATAATAGCTTCCGGCGTCGAGAGTCTCAAGATTTGCAACCGAAAGAGAGGCCGAAGTCGCCCCGGAAATGTCTCCTCCGTCGCCAAGGGCGACCCCATCCTTGTACCACTGGTAGGTAAGGCCGCTTCCGCTGGCGATGACCTTTAGGATCAATGTCTCGCCCGAAAAGACACGGCTGTATATCGGCTGGGTGTTGATGACGGGGCCTCCGACCGCGTCTCCGGAATACGTGATAGCCGTCAGGTTGCCATTATTGTCATAGGAATAATTGACAGTCCTGTTGTTGGAATATACAGCCTGGACGAGGCAGTTGTTTGCGTCGTAGGAATAGATGACGGTTGGTCCTCCGGCTCCGGCGCTGGCGGAAAAAGAGAACATCAGTGATACAAACGCGGCTAACAGCAGCGAAATAAATTTTATATTTTTCATGGTGTTTTCTCCTTTTTGTTTATTTATCCTGCGCGTCATAGGCTTCGATCTCCATGGGATCCCAGTGGTCGTCATCGCCGACTATATCAACACCCTCTATGGCATTCGCCGCCATGTTTGTGGCCATGTTCACTGGGGTTTCCACGAAGCGCCGCAGAACGTTCCAGCCGGTTTTCAGCACTGAACCATACTGCTTGTCGTGTTCAGCCTCATGCTTCAGGGTATTGACAAGGTCCTCCTGGTTGGTTTGGCAGAATGGGTTGACGCGGATCTTGTTGTCGCCCGTAAGATTGAATTCGATTTTCCCGGACTCAGTAAAACCTGTATCTACTATGACTTTCTTCCTCAGGTCGGCTGCCAGGGTTGGATCGGTCTTTTCAATCGTCTGAAGGGCGGTTTCCATCTCCTTGTTGGCATCTGGAACTACAGTCTTAGTCTTCCTGGGCTCAGTTCCCGTCGGATCTGCATAGATCACAGGATTGGCCTTGCCGAACTGGTAGAGGTTGGGCCCCGGCTTGAACCCGAGAGGATCCCTGCTCAGGAATCGGGCCGAAGCTGCCTCGTAGAACCTTCTGCCCATGCAGAAGGTGCCATTCCCCTCGTCCTGGACCCCGAGGAGACCGTTCAAGGTAAAGTAATTAGTGTCAATCAAGGCGTTGTCACCAGAGGGCTTGTATGTGCTT
>CAZDNQ010000171.1:0-8848 GCA_964506605.1 uncultured Victivallis sp.
GGGCGACGATCTCCGGGCTTGGTACGCGGGCGCCTGACAAGTGGACCCTTGTGAAGGACAACATATATTCCACTGAGTTCTTTCCGATGTCGAACATGCTGAGGACATACCAGAAGATACAGTGCTGGATCGGAAAACCTGAAATATGGTTTCTTGAAGGAAGCAAGGCTGTCAACTGCGTTTCGGAGGAGTCTCTTGCATCGACTCCAGGCGGATTCATGTGGGACAAGAAGAACAAGCTGCTACTGGTCAACCTTCCTGCAGGCAAGACTCCTTCGAACACCAAGATTGAATTTCCGGTCTACAACACGTCCATCTGCATCAACACGGATTTCGTGACTGTGCAGAATTTCAGGTCGGTATACTCATGGAACGATGGATTTGACACCCATAACAAGGGAAGGAATATACTGTTCAGGAACTGCATCGCCACCGACAACTGCGGGCAGGCGTTCTCGGTGCACGACACGAACAGCGCGCTGTACGAGGACTGCATCGGGCTGCGGAACGCCAGTTCGGGGATCACAAACATAATTGACTGTGTTTCCGTATTCAGAAACTGCATTGTCGCTGACAACACATTTGAAGCCGGAATAGTCGGCACACAGACGACCGTGAACGTGTTCGAGTCATGCCTGATATCCGGGAACAGGCCGTTCGAGCAGATAAACCAGCTGGGCGAATCAGTAATGGTCTTCGAGAACTGCATCATTGACGGGGAAGGCTCCGACAAGGCCATATTGAACTTGAGCAACGGTTCCGTCCTGTTCAACCGGTGCATCATAGCCAATGCGGAATTCCTGTGCGTCCTTGCAGAGACCAGCAAAGGGACCCTCTCAATTTCGAATTCGTTCATCTTCAACATGCCCAAACCTTTCATCCAGGTGAGGGAGGGGTTCACAGGCAGGCTCATCCTTGTGAACAACCGCTATGCCGCCACTCCCGGCATGCAGATTGGGAAGAAGCTGGCTGGTCCGCAGAACTGGGCCGAATCGGCAGGCAGCTACGACAACAGCGGCAGATGGCTTGATGCAGATATCGTTCAAATCTTCAAGTCTGATTTCAAGAGCGCCTCTTCAAAACTGGACAACAGGACAGGAACTGCGCTTCCTGAGTATCCTGCAAAGGACAGGTTCCTGTACCTCGTCCCTGAGAAGTCCTTGATAAGAGGAGATGCTGAAACAGAGGCTGCCGCATGGAAAGCCCTGCTGGCGCTCAAGGAAAAGGCAAAACCGGGACCACAGAGGATAAAATAAGGGTAAAGTCATGAGGAATAGAATCAAAAGCCTATCGTCTGAAATCCTTCTCGTCTGCGCAGCCTTCTGCGCCGCTATCCACGTCTTCCCCGATGACACCGCTCCACAGGATGCCGAACTGACGTCAATTGCAAGGACCATTGAGGATGCACAGGAGGGATATCTAAAAGTTCCACCCGGAATTTACCGCATCGGATCCACTATCAGCATAAAAGGCAGGAAAAACCTGGTCATTGATGGTTCAGGATCAAAAATAGTCGTGACCAAACATGTTGCCGCGTTCAGGATAGCAGATTCGGAGAATCTGACCTTGAAGGGATTCACCATAGACTACGATCCCCTGACGTTCACACAGGCGACCGTCTCATCCCTCGACCCCAGTTCGAATACCGCGCGGATAACAATCCATAAAGGTTATCCTGACATCGACCAGTTCCAGAACCAGGGCACCGCCATGGTCTTCAGTCCGGGGGACAGGCTCTGGAAACGGGACTCATACGGTTTTCTCAATGTCGACTTCAGCAAGGTTTCTCCAGGCGTCTGGAACATGAGGATAAAAGGCCCTAAAGACAACAACCTCGCCAGTGGAGACCTGATAGTGGTTGAAAGACGCAATGTCGCCGGCATGAACATCGATAACAGCAAGGACGTGACACTGAAGGATATGACCTGGCATTCTTCTCCCGGAATAGCCATGTACGGCCGATACTGCACCGGGAAACAGATCATCGACAATGTAAGGATCAGCCGCGGGGAGAAGCCTGAAGGGGCCATCGAGGAGCGTCTATATAGCACCGGTGCGGACGGCATCAACTACGCATTCTGCCGGCAGGGCCCGGTCGTGACAAACTGCGATTTCGGATTCATGGGTGACGACGCCATCAATTTCCATGGGGAGATCCTTCCTGTCTTTTCCGTCGAATCTCCAAATACTGCGACTATCATGTTTCCCAGGAAGGGATATCTGCAGAATGTACTTATACCCGGCGACAAGGCGCAGATCCTGGAAAGCGGATCCTTCGCGGTCGCATCTGAAGGCGTCCTTGAAAGCATGGAATCAGCCGGAGAGAGGACCGACATCCCGAAAAAGGACATCGTCCGTTTCTATCCTTCCAGGGAGAAGTCGACATCGGAAGGCGCGAAGATGTATTTCTTCAGGATCAAGTTCAAGGAGAACGTTAAATTGAGCCCTGGTCAGTGGCTGGAGTTTCCAGCTTTGAACTGTCCGGGCTTCGTCGTCATGAACAATTTCTTCCATGACAACAGGGCCCGTGGCCTCAGGATCATGGGATCGGACGGCATCATCGCAGGGAACACTTTTGAAAGGATCGGCCAGAGCGCGATCTCGATCGGGGCGGAATACAACTACTGGCGCGAGGCGGGATGGTGCAGGAATGTAGCAGTTGTACTGAATACCATAAAGGACTGCGGGATACATTCAGAAGCCACATATCCCGGAGCCTATGCCTGCGGCGCGATATGCGTCTTCACTTTCAGGGAAAAAGGTAATGCCGGAATATTCACAGGGCACGAAAACATAATAATATCCTCGAACATAATTGAAGGGAGCAGCTCCGCCGGAATACATGCATACGGAGTCAAAGGGCTGATAATAAGCGGGAACATCCTGGACGGAACAATGTCCCGCGACTGCTCCAAGACCGGCTCGTCATATGGGCTCAAGGTTGATTCCCCTGTCACATTCCATGACTGCCAGGAAGTCCTCCTGGATGCTAATTCGATCAAATAATGATAGAATATCTTAACAATTGCAGGTGAAGCATGAAAATTAAAACCAGAAATATTTTCACCTTGATTGAGCTTCTCGTCGTTATCGCCATCATAGCGATCCTGGCCGCGATGCTCCTGCCGGCATTGAAGAACGCAAGGGAGAAGGCAAAGGAAATCGCATGCACGGGCAATCTGAAGCAGCAGGGGTTTATTGTCCAGGGATATGGTGCGGACTACAATACTTTCATACCGCCGAACCTCTGCTACGATCCGGCCAGCCAGTCCGGACATTTCTCCGCCGACATATACAATCCCGGAGGAGCATCAACCCCGCGCGGTGCGTTCATGTCATTCATCCAGGGATATTTCTATGAATACGACATCTCCCAGTGGGGCGACACCGGGGGAATCGTCAAAAGTGAAATCTTCATCTGTCCTTCCGACAGCTACAAGAACGGTTCCGTAGAACACAAGGTCGGCGGCACCAACAAGCTCACCCGCATCAGCTATTGCACGCCGCAATTCGTCTGGGAGCGCCTGAACAACCGGATCACCACCTGCGGCGGGACATATCTCGGGAAATACTACTGCCTCAGCATGTCTGTCGACGTGAAGAAGCCCGACAAGACCGTGCTGATAAGCGATGCAGTCAACGGGACAGCCCCGATAAATGGCACCATATCCCCAACTCTTTATACCCAGTATAACCAGTGGCGTGACAACGCCAACGGGCGCTTCGATCACTCGCTGGGATGCAACTGGGTGTATATGGACGGACATGTCGAATACTCGAAATATCCGAATTATCCGGACAGCCTGATGGCGTCCTGGTGCAGTTCCAATTAACATAAGGGCAGGAAAATGAATATGTCATCCGTTCACTGGGCTGTCGCAGCAATGACATTCCTTGCATCCTTATCCATTGATCTGATAGCCGGTGATTTCTATGTTGATCCGGCCAAGGGTGATGATAAAGCAAATGGACTTTCTGCGGAACAGGCTGCTGGCAGCGGTCCTGTAAAAAGTCTTTCCAAGGGGCTGAAACTCGTCAAGGCCGGTGACACTCTGCATCTGGCAAAAACGACGTATCACGAGACCCTCCAGCTAAACGATACCACCGGCGAAGCTGGCAAACCGATAATAATCGACGGGCATGGCTCAACTATAACCGGCTGCGATCCGCTGCGCCTAAATGGCTGGATAGAGGTCAGCCCCGGACTCTACAAGAGTGAGAAATTCATCTCAGAGCTGCAGGAATCAGATGATCCGGCCAGGCTGATGCGCGTATTCATCCTGGTCGACGGCAAGATCCAGCACATGGGGCGCACAAGCAAGGGCAAGAAGCTTCCTTTCAAGAAGCCTGATGAACTCCAGCCGGGCGAATGGACGGCAGATGAGGCAAGCAAGACCTTCTATATAAAAGTCTCAGGGAAGCTTGAAGATGCGAAGATTGAGGCGCCATACCGGATGAACGGTGTCGCAATCCATGGTGGCAGGGGTGGCGTGCACCATGTCATCATCCGGAACCTGGTATGCACCCATGTCCTGAACGACGGGTTCAACCTGCACGGCAAATGCAGCGATGTGGTCTTTGAAAACATTGCAGCCTATGAAAACGGCGACGATGGATACAGCGCCCATGACAACTGCGAATCAACCGTGAATGGCTTCCGCTCATCCGGAAATTCCACGGGAGTCGCAAACATCAATGAATCTGCAACCAAGTTCACTGATGTCGTACTTGAAGGGAACTTCGGCTTCGAATTCCTTGCAGGATACAATTCGACATGGGAAATACGCAACATGGTGGTCGCAGTGGACTGCACGGAACCTTTCATGCTGGGATACGGGAGACCTGAGGAATCCAAGTTCTGCCGCGTTAAAATGGAGAACGTTCAGATTTCCTCCCCTGTAAAGAGCAGCTTCCAGGTCAAGATCAAGAAGAACTGCATCCTGGAGGCGAAGAACATCACGTCGACCGGGGCCCCATGGCTCGTAGAGGGAAGCGCAAAGATCTCCGACAGCATAATTTCAGCGCAGTCCCTGGAATGCACCGCCGATGCAAAATGGGAATCGGACAATAACAGCTATTATCTGATGTCTCTCACTTTCAAAGGGAAAAAATACGGTCCAGCAGACTTCCAGGAATTCCAGAAGGATTCCAAGTCGGACATGAATTCAAAATGCCTGCCTTTCTCAAAGGACGATCTCGAAAAGCTCCTGAACCCAGGGCCCAAACCTGCAATAGGCGCAGATATTTCAGCGATGAAAATTCCTGCCAGAGGGAACTAATTGCAAGCGTTTGATTAATTGTTCAATTTTCTGATTGATTTTCTGTGTAATCTGCGTGTTCTGTGGTTACATTTCCATATGAATTTCAATCTTGAAAACCTAGTACCATCCAAGTTCGACCATGTCGTCGCCGCCGAACCCGGCGCAGACGGCAGGGCCGTCATCTATATGCGCAACGACGGCAAGGTGGAGAAAAAGGAAATCCCGTTCCATCCATACTTCCTTCTTGCAAATCCAGCCATTCTGAACGGTTCTGATCTCAATTTCGAAGTGGTCAAGCTCAAGGGTGATGCCGTATTCTGCTATCTTGCGAAATTCGCAAATTCAGCGGATTACGAGAGCGCGCTGAAGTATCTGAAGAAATCCACGGGCTTCAATCCAAGCTCACCTTCCGCACCGTTCAGGCTCTTCAACGACGACATGCAGCAGCTCCTGACCTCCGAGCAGTTCAGGCTCTTCAGGAAGATGACCTTCGCCGAAACCAGGAGGTTCCAGTTCGACATCGAGACACTGATGACCGAGGGATTTGAGTTTCCGAATCCCGAACGTGAAGGCGACAGGATCTGCATGATCAGCATGTCCGACAATACCGGCTGGGAAAAGCTCCTTGTGCTCGAAGAGCCGTATTCCGAGAAGGAACTGCTCGAAAACTTTGTCGAGACAGTCCGGGAACGAGATCCGGACATCATAGAAGGACATAATATCTTCCGTTTCGATCTGCCTTTCATCCAGGCTCGCGCGAAACGCTACAAGGTGAAGCTCAACTTCGGCCGGGACGGCAGCGCTGCTTCCAGCCGTCCGTCAAGAGTCTCAATAGCGGAACGTACCGTGAACTACACGAGGTTCGACATCTACGGACGCCACATCATCGACACCTATTTCCTCGCGCAGTTCTACGATGTCACCTACCGGGAGCTCGAGGACTATGGGCTCAAGTCGATCGCCCGCCATTTCGGAGTGGCCGCCAAGGACAGGACCTATATCGAGGGAGATGAGATCTGCGCGATGTTCCACAAGGACCGTGAACGCATGAAGAAATATGCGATGGACGACGTCCGCGAGACGAGGGCGATTGCCGAAATCCTCTCCCCAAGTTATTTCTACCAGACCCAGCTCGTCCCCTACTCCTACCAGAACTGTGTTGTGCGCGGGAACGCCACGCGTATCGACGCGATGCTTGTCGCCTCGTATCTGGAAAAGGATCAGTCCATACCGGTTCCGGAACCAAGCCGCAGCTTTGCAGGCGCCCTCACCGAGGCGTTCGAATCCGGTGTCTTCGAAAACGTGTGGCACTGCGACATCCGTTCGCTTTATCCGTCAATCATCCTCGCTGAAAACTGGATTCCGAAACGCGACAACCTGAAGATATTCACCTTCTTCCTCGAGAAGCTCAGGGAATTCCGGCTCCTCGCGAAGGATGCCGAGAAATCTGCGAAGTCCGCAGAGCAGAAGGAATATCTGTATTCGCTACAGTCGACATTCAAGATCCTGATAAACTCATTCTACGGATATCTCGGCTTCTCCCAGGGAACATTCAATGACTACACTATGGCGGAAAATGTGACGGGAAGCGGGAGAAGCATCCTCAGTTCCATGGTGAAATTCCTGAAGGACGGCAAGGCCAGAGTAATTGAGATCGACACCGACGGCATTTATTTCCAGCCGCCCGAGGGCGTCAAGGAGCCGGACGCCATGAAGGACAGGATCCAGAAGATCCTGCCCAGGGGGATCGAAGTCGAACTTGACTCCGTCCATCCGTCGATGTTCTGCTACAAGAGCAAGAACTATGCGGTGCTGTCAAAGGACGGGGAGATCTCAATCACCGGCGCGGCGTTGAAGTCGCGCGGGCTCGAGCCGTTCCAGCGCGAATACATGAAGAAGACGATCAAATACCTGCTCAAGGGCGATTTCGATTCGATAGAGAGGATGACCGCCGAATGCAGGACAGCTATCGAGGCGAGGAAATGGCCGATTGCGAAGTTCGCAAAATCCGAGACCCTGCAGGAATCCCTTGAATCCTACAAGAAAGGAATATCCGAGGAAGGCGGGAAACGGAGTGCGGCATACGAGCTTGCGATCAAGTCCGGACGCGACTACCGCGCCGGCGACCAGATTTCCTTCTATGTTACAGGCACGAAGAAAAACGTTTCCGTCGTCGACAACTCATGCCTGCTCAAGGACGCCCCTGAAAAGCGCGACGAGAATATGGCGTATTACCTTGCCAAGCTCGACGAACTCTACAAGAAGTTCTCGCCGTTCATCAAGAACAAGCCCGCACAGGAACAGGAACTGGGGCTGGGACTGTAACTCGTCCTCCCGCGGAGACAGCAGACGATGACAGCCAAACGCCTTGAGGTGTATTCCTGAGTTATGACAAGGAAGCCCGGAAAACAATATTGTCGTATAAATGACATCTTGCCAACAGAGCCTTTCAAAAGAAAACTTATGGAAGGTCTATTTGCGCAAATCCTTGATTCTTTTCTTCCATTTTTCAGGTTCTGAATGAAGGTGCATTACCGCTATTACAAGAAGAGCGTCAGGATACTTCTTATAAATGACTCCATATGGGAATCTGTTTGTCTGGCATCTTCTGGTTCTTTTTGATATGGAAGGCCATGCATCAGGAAAATCAAAGATCCTTGCTAGAGTTCTCTTGAATTCGTCTAGAAATTCATATCCGAGATTATCCTGTGTAGTATTGTAATATGCGACAGCCTCGGCAAGATCTGTCTCGGCGGCCTCAAGAAATTCAATTCTCATCACTTCCTCTTCGATTCCAATCTCCTGAATACGTCCTTGGCTGGAAATGATTTCATTTCACCTCGCTCGTATGCGGAAAGCCTGTCTTCAGCCTCTTCAGCCCAAAGTTTGTCTATCCGTTCCCTTTCACTTTTGGAATCAAGGGAGAAAAATAGATGTTCGATGAGTTCAATTCTTTCCACCGGCGGAAGCTTTTCAGCCGCTTCAAAAATTTTCACCGTCTGTGAAATCATAGTAGTACCCTCTTTTATAACAAGCATATCGCCAGCGCAATTTGCATGGTGCTTGTCATATCTATTTATTATATCACTCCAACAAGGCGTTTTCAACATTTAGCTTCCTCTGGAGGATTCATCGTAAAATCCAAGATAAGAATATTCCTGGCTCTGTGCCTTTGTGAGGGAAGAAGCTGCCGGCGAGACGCCGGCGCTCCGATCATTTATTGAAGACGAACAGGGACATCGCGACGCCGATGACTCCGTAGATGATCAGCACACCTATCGAGCATACCAGAGAGAAGGCGACAGCCACCATGCGCTCCTTCCAGGTCTTCATATTGAAGGCGACACAGACCCCCACGACCAAGGGGATGATGTTGATGAGGATGAAGAATGGCCAGTCGGAAAAACCCACCGGCAGATCCTTGCCGAAGGCCAGCAGGAAAAGCACCGCTATCGACTGCACGCAGCAGGCGAATATTATCGGCGACATCCTGTAGATAAAAGTCTTGACCATGTATAAATATAGATTCCCGCAGCAATATTTCATCCTGCGGGAACTTATTTGTTCAAAAGACAATCTTACTTGAA
>CAZDNQ010000172.1:0-8848 GCA_964506605.1 uncultured Victivallis sp.
CCCTGCGAACCGGAGAACTTGAATGCGCCGTGGCTTGTGCCGATCGCGCATGCGAGGCTGTCGCAGCCGGAGAGCTTGACGAACTCCTGGGCTTCCGCCGGGTTCGTGAGCTTTGCGTTGGCTTCGTCGACCTGGACGTGTTCTTCAACGCCGCCGAGCTGGCCGAGTTCTGCCTCTACCGAGATACCCTTTTTGTGGGCGAGGTCGACGACCCTGCGTGTTGCAGCGGCATTTTCCTTGAGGGGATCATGGCTGGCGTCGATCATGACGGAGCTGTAGAAGCCGCTGTTGATGCAGTCGATGCATGTGGCTTCGTCGCCGTGGTCGAGATGGACTGCGAAGACTGCTTCCGGGAATACCTTCTCGGCCGAGCGGATGATGCCTTCAAGCATGTGCTTGTCTGTGTAGTCGCGTGCGCCCTTCGAGATCTGGATGATGAACGGTGCCTGCGAGTCAAGGTTTCCCTTGAAGAGACCCATCGTCTGCTCCAGATTGTTGATGTTGTAGGCGCCGATGGCGAACTTTCCGTAGGCCACCTTGAACAACTGTGCCGTTGATACGATCATTTATTCCTCCATATGTAATGTTGCAAAATCCCAGGTCCAAGAGCGGGTAGTATAGCACGATTCATCTGGGCTGGAAAGATGAAATGGCAATGAATTTGAAAAAAACATTATGCATGATAAGATTTTTCATAAACAAAGGGGTAGCCCATGAAGTATCTTCTGAATATCGCAGCTGTTTCCGCAACATGCCTTTTTTTCATCTCCGGGTGCGCCAACGTGAAACTGGATTTCCTGGCGGACAAGACGCAGCCGCTGGAGGAACAGACGGTGATGGACGGCACTTCGCGCTCCAAGATACTCCTGATCAACATCGACGGCATCATAACACAGGAGGAGGGATTCGACCTTGTGAGGGACACTTCAAGCATGGTCGAGGACACAGTCGCCCAGCTCAAGCTGGCCGCCGAAGACAGACGGATCAAGGCGCTGCTGCTCAAGGTCAATTCGCCCGGAGGGACGACCACGGCCTCCGACATCATCTACCACGAGATCCAGAACTTCAAGAAGCGGACCGGCTGCAAGGTCTATGTCCACATGATGGATATTGCCGCTTCCGGCGGATACATGGTCTCGCTTCCCGCCGACAAGATCACTGCCCAGCCTACGACGGTGACAGGTTCCATCGGTGTGATTTTCCTGAGACCGAAGCTCGATGGGCTCTGCGAGAAGATAGGAGTTTCCATGTATGTCAGCAAATCAGGTGAGAACAAGGACATGGGCTCGCCTTTCAGGAAGGAGACGAAGGAGGAGGAGGAGATCTTCCAGTCGCTCATCAACGGGCTCAACAGCCATTTCTATTCTCTTGTCCAGCAGCACAGGAAGATCAGCCCTGAAAACCTTGAAAAGATCAAGACGGCCAGGGTGTTCCTCGCTGAAGACGCCCTCAGGATGGGGCTTATAGACGGAATATGCTATCCCGAGGAGGCCATATTCAACTGCATCATGGACGCCGGACTTGACAAGTTCTCCAAGGTCGTAGTATACCGCAGGAAGGAATACCCGAACGACAACATCTACAACACCACCCGGACAGGCGCCAGCGGCAGCTACTCGCTGGTCAATCTCGGTGTCCTGAATTCCATCGGGAATATGAAGACGGGCTTCTACTATGTCTGGCCGGGGGCGCTGACGGACAAGTAAAGGCTGAATATCGAATGACGAACAATCGAATAACGAATATCGAACATGTGGAGCGCTGGCATCTTGCCGGCTTTTAAAGTGATTTTGATTCTTAAGGGAGCAACAGCTCTCACGAGCTTAACTACAAACATATTCAATGAATTCTGATTCGTCCATTCAAAAGACGAATCACATGGAGTGCGTGTAGCGGAGTGAAACGAAGATACCGCCTTTATTCTGCGAAGCGATGCTTCGCAGAGGACAAAGCTGAATCTTCCGCCTTCGCTAAGATGCTTCGGCGCGACAGGCCGCAAAGCCTCCGCTTCAGCACTCCAAGGTCAGCCGAAGCGCCCGACGAAAAAAAACGGCGGCTTTTTGGCCGCCGTTTCTTTGTTTGAACTTCAATATGAAGATCAGGAGATCTTCAGGTTCTTGAACTGAGGCAGGTACGCCTTGTTCTTGTACAGCATCTCCTGGACCATCTTGCGGATTTCCGCAAGGGACAGCACTGCCGAGGTCAGCGGATCATATGCGATTGCGTGATAGACCATTTCTGCATTGCCTGTCAACGATGCGTCGACAGTCATGTTCTCGATCGCAACACTGATGTTGTTCAGGGCCGCGAGCTGCGGAGGCAGGGCTCCTACGAACACGGAGTCAAGCTTGTTCCTGCCAGCTATGACCGGGACTTCGACGCATGCGTCGTACGGGAGGTTGGTGATGAGCCCCTTGTTCGGTACGTTGCCGTTGAACTTGAAGAGGTCGCCGCCCATCCAGGCGTTTATGATGTATGCGGCGTATTCATGTCCGCGCTTGATGTCGATCTCCGAATTGGGTTTGGCGAGCCAGGCTTCGATGTCCTTCTGCCATTTCCTGTTCTTGTTGCGCGCGGCATATCCCTTGAGGATGTAGGCGTATTCGCCCGGGTTCCAGCCTGTGCCGGACGTGCAGTATTTCTTGATCAGGTCCGGGCGCTTGCGGAACCATGCGTTGTATTCGGAGTTGTGCCCGCTGGATTCCGTAACGTAATATCCGAGGTGGATGAACATCTCGTTCCTGACCTGTTCCTCGTTGTAGATCTTCTTGTTCTCGCGGACGGCCTTGTTGAGCTTGGGATAGAGGCATTTGTTCTTGTGCTTGAACTCGAGATACCACGCCTGATGATTTATTCCAGCGCAGACATAGTCTACTTCCTGGTATGGCACGCCAGCCCATTTCGCAAGCATCTCGGCGGTCCCCTGGACGCTATGGCAGAGCCCGGAGACGGCGACATCCGAAGTCTTCTGCATGGCATGGCAGAGCATAGCCATCGGGTTCGTGTAGTTGAGGAATATGGCGTTAGGGCAGTACCTCTCAATGTCCTTGCAGATGCTGAGCATCACCGGAATCGTCCTGAGCGCCCTGAATATTCCAGATGGTCCACGTGTGTCGCCGACGTTGGTGTCCACGCCGTATTTCTTTGGGATTTCGATGTCATAGCGCCAGACATCGACTTCGCCGCTGAGGATTGTGCATATCACTGCATCAGCGCCTTTGAGGGCGGTCGCCCTGTCCATGGTCGCTTCAACCTTAGCGGAATAGTTGCCGGCGGCGACGATCTTGTTGACGGCCTTCGTTATGTAGCTGAGCCTTTCCTTGTGGATGTCCATGAGGACGATCGTCGAATCCTTGAGCAGCGGGAACGTGAGGATGTCCTTTACAAGGGTCCTCGTGAATCCGAAACTTCCGGCGCCTATGAAAGCAATGCGGGCCATTTGAAACTCCTATGTTGGTTTAGGGGACAATTGGTTATTGAAGCGTGAAATATATAGGTGTTGCCGTTAAATGCAACAGGGAACCGGTTGCATGGGAGGTTAAATTGGCAATTGGAAATCTGCAGCTTGAAATGTTCTACTTCTCGTTCGCGCTGCTGAAGATGCAGATGCCCTTCATTACTTCGATGGCGCGTTCGAGCTGGACGTCGCGGACGGTGTTCTGCCCTTCCGGCTTGACTATCCCGGAATAGGTCATCCTCTGCGAATAGATCTTGTCCATGGTCTTCAGGCTTATCGGCACCTTGATGTCCGGCTCAATCCCGTTCTCATGGATGACGCGTCTGCTCGGAGTATAATATTTGGCGGTGGTCAGCCTTATTGCCCCGCCGTTCTCAGGTAGGGCGAATACAGTCTGTACTGAACCCTTGCCGAAGGTCTTGTCTCCTATGAGGATTGCCCGTTTCTGGTCCTGCAGGCATCCTGCGACGATCTCGGAGGCGGATGCGCTGTTCCCGTCGACCAGCAGACCGATCTTGAGATCGACGAACTTGTCGCAGCGTTGGGAACGGTATTCAAGTTTCTGGTTCGGAAGCCGGCCTTCGGTAGACACGACGAGTTCGCCTGATTCCAGGAAACGGCTGCAGACCTCGATTGCCGATGTGAGGAGTCCGCCCGGATTTCCACGGAGATCGATGATGAGGGCCTTCATTCCCTGTTCCTTGAGCTTCTTCAGGCTTTCATCAAGCTTGGTGGCTGTCGGGATGTTGAACTGTGTGATCCTCAGGAATCCAATTCCGTCATCGAGCATTTTCACGCCTTTGACGGTGGAGATCTCGATGTTGGCCCTTTCTATGGGAATATCCTTTTTCACGTCTTCTGATTCCCTGTATATGGAGACGGTGACCGTTGTGCCCGGAGCGCCTTTGAGGAGCTTGACGCAGTCGTCGAGCGTCATCTGGCTTGTCGGCTGTCCGTCAATCGCGAGGATCAGGTCGCCCGGCTTGATGCCCGCCTTGAATCCGGGGGTGTCCTCCATCGGGGCTATTACTTCAAGTATATGGTTTCTGAAAGTTACGACAATTCCGATTCCGCCGAACTCCCTGCCTTCTGTGTCGTCGACCAGTTCCTTATAACCTTCCGGCTCCATATATGAGGAGAAAGGATCCAGCTCCCTGAGCATCCCCTTCATCGCACCTTTGATCAGTGACTGGTATGAGACCTTGTCGGCGTCGACGTATTCCTTCCTCACCTTCTGCAGGACATACATGAACCTGTAGATGATGCTGTAGCTGTCGTCGGGCGAGTCGTTGTTGGAGGAGGAATATACGCTGTATCCGACCAGGAGGTTTATGGCAAGCAGGGCTATGGCGATGCTGAAAAGCGCCGTCCTGTTCTTGAGCATGCCTGCGATTTTTTCAAATCTCATCGGAGTTTTCCGTGTTTTTTCGATTATCTGAATAATATTATGACAATCTCCGGGGAATTCAATTTGGAGAACCTCTATAAAACCAATAATTTTGAATAACACAGATGGAGGATTCATGAAGATTCTCAAGGTTCTGTCTATCGCGCTGCTTGTCTTTTCCGCAATTGCACTTTTTTCAGAGGATGAGGCCGGACAGGCCAGCCTGAAACTCCACCCTGTCTTCACCGACAACGCAGTATTCCAGCGGGATATTCCGGTTCCGGTATGGGGGGCTGCCGGACCGGAGGAGAAAATCACAATCGAGTTCGCAGGCCAGTCCAAGGAGGCGGTCGCCGACAAGGATGGCAGGTGGAGCGTGAAGCTTGATCCGTTGCAGGCATCTTCGGAACCACAGACCATGACTGTTTCATCTTCCAAAGCCGCCGAATCGCCGTCTCTCCAGATCAAAAATATCCTGGTCGGAGATGTGTGGCTCTGCTCCGGTCAGTCGAACATGGCATGGCAGCTCAGCAATTCCAAGGATGCACAGAAGGAGATTGAAGAAGCGAACTATCCTAGCATCAGGCTTTTCACGGTGGCGAGGAAGACGGCGATCGAACCATCTGTCGAAATAAAGGGCGAATGGGAGATATGTTCGCCGGAGACTGCTGGTAAATTCTCGGCCGTGGGCTATTTCTTCGGCAGGGAGATTTTCAAGAAGCTCAATGTGCCGATCGGGCTCATCAACTCCTCCTGGGGTGGAACGGTTGCCGAAGCCTGGACGACATGGAAGACCCTGGAGACGACTCCCGGGCTTGCGGTCATTACCGAAAAATTCTCCGAGCAGATGAAGAAATATCCTGAGACCAGTAAGAGTTACGACGAGGCGCTTGAGAAATGGACGTCGCTGTATGATGGTAAAAAGGAAGGTGAAGCGCTTGCAGAAGGCAGGAAAGTCCCGCGCAAACCTGCTCTTCCGCTCGCACCCGATGGCCAGAACGCCCCCGCCAGGCTCTACAACGGAATGATCAACCCTCTCATCCCTTATGGTATAAAGGGCGTGATATGGTACCAGGGCGAATCGAACGCCGGGCGGGCCCAGCAGTACAACACCCTTCTGCCGTCGCTCATAGCCGACTGGCGGAAAAGCTGGAACCAGGGCGATTTCCCCTTCCTGATAGTACAGCTCGCAAATTTCAGGTCTGCAGTACCTGCTCCGACAGAGTCCTCATGGGCTGAACTGAGGGAAGCCCAGTTCATGACTTCCAAAAATGTTCCCAACACCGGGATTGCAGTGATCATAGACATTGGCGAGGCCGACAACATCCATCCGAAGAACAAGCAGGATGTCGGTGCTCGGCTCGCGCTTGCCGCGAGGAAGACAGCGTACGGCGAGAAGGATCTTGTAGCTTCCGGTCCGGTCTTTGATTCGATAAAGGCCGAGGATGGTAAGATCAGGGTGAAATTCACCGAGATCGGAGGAGGGCTTGAAGCGAAGGGCGGGGAGCTCAAGGGATTTGCGGTCGGCGGAGACAGCCAGCAGAAGGACGAGGAGCGGATAGGCAAGGGGCTGAAGTTTGTCTGGGCGAAGGCCGCAATCGACGGCGATTCAGTGGTGGTCTGGAGCGACGAGATCAAGAGTCCCGTCGCTGTGCGCTATGCCTGGGCTGACAATCCCGAAGGCTGCAATCTCTACAACAAGGAAGGCCTGCCTGCGGTTCCGTTCAGGGCTGAGCTTCCGGTTGAGAAAAAGACCGAGCCTGCAGAACCAGCTGCAAAGGATGTAAAGGAGAAGAAGTCCGAACCGGAGATGAAATAATGGGCGGACAGCTGAAACCCGGCGACAAAGCTCCAGATTTTGAGCTCCTGGACCAGGAAGGCAGGACTGTTAAGCTTTCCGGTTTCAAGGGCAGGAAGATCCTCGTCTATTTTTATCCGAAGGCGAACACCCCCGGATGCACGCTGCAGTCCTGTGCTGTGAGCCGCGCCAGGGATGATTTCAGGTCGCTGGGCGTGGATGTGATAGGCATAAGTCCCGACAAACCTTCGGCCCAGAAGCGGTTCGACAGCCTTTTCAGCCTCGGCTTCCCCCTGCTGTGCGACACCGAGCACAAAGTGGCTGAGGCGTTCGGAGTATGGGCCGAGAAGTCGTTCCTCGGGAAAAAGTTCATGGGAATCATCAGATCTTCATTTTTAATCGATGAGAACGGGAAAATTATGCAATCATGGTATAAAGTAAGTCCTGGAGATACTGTTCCGAACGCCAGGAAAGAGCTTGACAGGAAATAGAATCGGAGACGGACGACTTTTATGCTGCTAATACTTATGAGATCCGCGGAATGTGTTCCGCTCGAGAACGGACAGCGCGATTCCGAAAGGGCGCTGACCGACTCCGGTTTCGGCGATGTCATATCTTCTGCAATATTCATCAACTCGCTCGGTCTTGATCCGAAGATGATACTCAGCAGCCCGTTCAAGCGTACGAAGCAGACCGCCGACATCCTTTCCGAGCATCTTACAAACCGTCCGCCTGTAGTTACCGCGGCGTCAATCATGCCGGGTTCCGGGGTCGAGGAGCTGATGAGGGCGGTGATTTCCAATTCCGACGCCTCCAGCGACGAGTGGGTCGTTGCAGTCGGACACCAGCCGGACATCGGAATGACCTTGAAGGAGCTGCTTGAACCCTCCGGACAGTTCAACCTGCCTGTAGATCCCGGTTCCATCTTCGGGATAATCGTGCAGAACATGAACGGCAAGCTCAGCGGACAGCTCATGTTCCAGTTCTCGCCCAAGGCCATGAGAGCCTGAGGATATTTATGATTTCTGATTGCCGATTTCCGGTTTGCACTCCCAGTTGAATACCCTTAATTTTTACAAGATTTACAGTCTTTCCTTTGCGTCTTCATGAGATTGTATTAAATTTTCCAGATTCAATTGGCAATTGACAATCGGAAATATTTTAACCGGAGGTCTTATGAAGAGGAAGCTGAGGATGGGGATGGTCGGGGGCGGACCAGGGGCGTTCATCGGGGAAGTCCACCGCAAGGCCGCGAGGATGGACGGCAAGATTGACATCGTCGCCGGAGCGTTCGACATCAATCCTGAAAAGAGCAGGCAGATGGGCGAGGAGCTTTGCGTAGACCCTGCCAGGACATACAACACCTACAAGGAAATGATCGAGAAGGAGCTCAAGCTCGGTGACAAGAAGGTTGACTTCGTTTCAGTCACCACTCCGAATAACTGGCATTACCCGATAGCGAAGGATCTCCTTGAGGCTGGCTTCAACGTGATGTGCGAGAAGCCCATGACCATGACCCTCGACGAGGCGAAGGACCTCCAGAAGATCGTCGACAAGTCTGGAAAAGTCTTCGGCCTCATGCACAACTACACCGGATATCCGATGGTCAAGCTTGCCAGGGATCTGGTCAAACAGGGCGACATCGGTGAGATATATAAGATCGTCGTACAGTATCCCCAGGGATGGCTCATCAAGCCCATCGAGCGCGACGGACAGCAGCAGGCCGCCTGGCGTACGGATCCGAAGCAGAGCGGTGCTGCAGGCTGCATCGGCGACATCGGAACGCACTGCGAGAACCTTGCTGAATACATCTCCGGACTGAAGATCACCGAGATCTGCGCCGACCTTTCGACATTTGTCAAAGGCAGGCTCCTCGACGATGACGGCAACTGCCTCCTCAGGTTCAACAACGGGGCGAAGGGACTTCTGCACTGCAGCCAGATATCCATCGGCGAAGAGAACAATCTCGCGATCTGGGTCTATGGCAGCAAGATGAGCCTCGAATGGCACCAGGAGCATCCGAACTACCTCTACGTGAAGCCGATGAGCGGCCCGACCCAGGTATGGAAGCGCGGCAACCCGTATATCGGCGAGAAGAGCCCGGCGGCCGCACGCGCCACCAGGATCCCGTCCGGACATCCCGAGGCGTTCCTCGAGGCGTTCGCGAACAACTACTGCAATTTCGCCGACACGCTGATCAAAATCA
>CAZDNQ010000173.1:0-8806 GCA_964506605.1 uncultured Victivallis sp.
AGAAGGACTGGGGGAACGCCCGTCTCGAGCCGCATCTTGCGGAAATCGCAAAATTCAGGAACAAGGGGGTCTTCCCGGGGCTCGAGGTTGAAATGATGCACGACGGACGGCTCACAATCGACGATCCATTCAGGAGTAAAATCGACATCCTCGTCGGAAGCGTGCACTATCTCCCCCTTGACATGGAGTCGGAAAAGAGTTTCATACTCAAAGCCTGGGAACGGCACACCTTTGCGCTCATGAACAGTGGAATAGACGTCCTCGGACATCCTTTCCGCTGGCTCAGCAACCAGATGGAAGTCCCCAGGGACGCGGTGCGCAGGATAGTGAAGGAGGCGAAGAATTCCGGAGTCGCCCTCGAACTCAACGGCCACTATGTTGTTGCGACAGACATTCCGATGCTCCAGGAGGCTGATGAGGCTGGAGTACCGATCTCCATGGGAACCGACTCCCATGCAATGGCGGAGATCGGAAACTTCAGCTACCATATAGACACGGTACGCAAGGCCGGACTCAGCATGGCGGGGATCAAGTTGTTCAAACCCAGGGCCGGCGGCAGGATTTGAGTTGGAATGATACGCAGTTATATTTCCAGGTGCGCCTGATTTGCCGGACGCCGCTCAGGCATTTTTAGGATTTACAGGGGTTCGATTATGGATAAGCCAGCTCTAGCTTCCGAAATCAAGAAGGCCAACAGGTCTGTCTACAACTCGATCTCGCCTGAACAGTACAACCGGAACGAAAGCATATTCAACGAAGCGCGGAAGACAGCCTGCGGAAGAATACTCAATGAAGCTGCGGCAAGATCCGGCGACGGCCGCTATCTCGACATCGGGACCGGGACGGGCAACCTGCTGAGGATCGCCACAGGCAGTTTCAAGTCCTGCACGGCCTGCGACATCGGCGAGAATCTTCTGGCGAAGGTGCAGGGGGGGTTCCCGGAGGCGGCGTTGCTCGCGGCCGACGCCGAGGTCCTTCCCTTCGCTGCTTCATCCTTCAACTGCGTCTCATGCTACGCCCTGCTCCATCACCTGCTGGACCATGAGAAGCTCTTCAGGGAATGCCACAGGGTGCTGGCCGACGGCGGTACTTTATATACTGATCATGATCCCAACTACTACTTCAACAGGTTCTACCATATATATTACAGGATGAGGTTCCGTGGCAGGCACGGTTTCTCTTCGGCGACCGAGGATCTCGCCGAATACCACAATGTATTTTCCTCCGGGATTGATCCTGAGCATCTGAGACGTCTGCTGCTGGAGATAGGATTCAGGAAGGTTGAAATAACATACAGGATTACGGACAACAGGAATTTGGGTTTCTTCAAGGACGCCGTCCTCGGAATTTTAAGGCCGATGGTCAAGATACTCCCCCTGAAGAGCTTCCACACGCATTTTGCGATAATCGCAGTGAAGTAGAGTATTGGGCTGGAAGCCCGCGCTCCATGCAATAAGGGAAAAAATGGATTTCAATTTACACAGGCTCGAGAACATCCGGGTTGAACCGCCGAGGAAGGACATCCTGGCAAGGCTCAAGTTCAATGTCCACAAGACGAAACTCGACAGGAGGAGCCTGGATCTTTTTGAGAAAACTCTGGATCTGGCATCTTCCATATGCGAATGCAAAGGTGTATACAGGTTTCTGGAGATCAAGGAGAATTCGCCAGAGCTGATACTTCTCTCGGATGGAACTTCCTTCAAGAGCGCGAGCCTCGCAAAACTTCTGAAGAACAGCAGCAGGATAGTCCTCATGGCGACGACCGCAGGCCGTGAGATTACTGAGGAGACCAACAGGCTCATCGCCCTGAACCGCGCCTCTGAGGCAGTAATCGTGGACGCGGCCGGCTCCGAGATCGCCGACGAGGCGATGAACCAGGTGAACCTGATCTGCGCGAACATCGCAAAAAGCGCAGGCATGCGCCTGTCCAGGATGCGCTTCAGCCCGGGATACGGCGATCTCGGCATCGCAAACCAGAAACAGATCTCGGAATCACTCGGACTCGATAAAATCGGGATTTCAATGACGGAAAGCCACATGCTCATTCCGGAGAAATCCGTAACGGCAATAGCGGGGGTGGAGTAGGTACGTGCTTTAGCATGTACCATCTTTATTTTAATAGCAGATAATGGTACATGCCAATGCACGTACCTACTTAATAAAAGGAGATTCGGATGAAGATAGAATCTGGAAGCAAGCTTGTGATGATCGGAGATTCGATAACTGACTGCGGACGAGTCCAGCCTGTGGCTGAAGGTCTCTTCGACCCCCTCGGCAGAGGTTACGTGAACATTGTCTCGGCGCTGATAGGCGCGACATATTCCGAGCGCAGGATCAGGATTGTAAACGTCGGCAGCAGCGGGCACACGGTAAGGAACCTGAAGGACCGCTGGCAGAAGGATGTCATCGGACTCAAGCCTGACTGGGTTTCCATAATGATCGGCATTAACGATGTCTGGCGCCAGTTCGATGTGCCGCTGATGGAACAGCATGTCTCTCCGGAAGAATATGAAAAGACACTGGACAAGCTGGTTGCCGATACTCTACGCTCAGTGGACGGAGTCGTTCTCATGGCGCCATACTACATCGAACCGAACCGCAGCGACGCCATGCGCGCCAGGATGGATGAATACGGCAGGATCGTGAAGAAGATCTCGCAGAAGAGGAAAACCCTGTTCGCCGACACACAGTCTTATTTCGATGAAATTCTCAAGACATGCCATCCAGCGGCGCTCGCATGGGACCGAGTGCATCCGAACCAGATCGGACATGCCGTGATCGCCAGGGCATTCCTCGACGCCGTCGGGTTTGAGTGGAGGAGCTAGGCGAGGAATAACCTGGTCTCAAGCCGTCATTTCATGCCGAAGGATCTTTTCTGATCTCTTCAATTATCTTTGCGGCTTTTTCCAGGTCCTCCTCCAAAACCCATAACTCCGGCCAGATCTCGCTCATGGGCAAAGGACCGCCCAACGACGAGATGGAGATGTTCCTTGTCTGGGATTTTATCCCATATTCCTCAAGAACTGACTGATAATATTCGACTATCATCGAATCGCGATCAGTCATTAGCTTTTTCAATTTCATTTTTTAATTTCAGCCGAAGGTTGAGCCGTTGTGGCCCCAGTTGGAGGCGGCTACTTCAGTAAAATTGATATAGACGGCGGACGGGCTGATCTTGAGTCTGCTCTCAAGCGCCTTGCATATTTCGGCGCTCAGAGCCTTGTTCACTGCAGGGCTGAGTCCGCCGATCCCCTTTACCTCCACGAATGCTGAATCCGCAATCTTGCCGGCCATTGCGATGACGGCATCGTCCTCTACGACCGACTGCACGTAGCCTTCCGGCTTCTTAGTGCACTGCGAGCAAACCTTGGAAAGCTCCAGGGCGAGAGCGGCCTTGTCCTGTACTTTTACCGATGTCTGCAGTTTGATGAGCGGCATAAAAACCTCCGGTTAAAATTCAATTTTTCAAAATTCAAATTTCAAACAATGGGGGGAATATAATGCAATTGCCGGCGTGACGCCAGCGCTCCAAAATCAAAGATTCTTCAACTCTTCCTGGAACTTTTTGAATGTCTTCGCCGAAAGGTAGGGATTTCTGATCTTCTCATCACCGAGCGGAGCATGGGGGCAGCGTCCATAGTCGTGCCCGGAATAAACCTCGTTTGAGTCGGCAAGCGGAAAAACCACCTCCCTCATAGTATGGAACATGGTCCCAGCGTCGCAGTATCCGCAACAGTCGATGAAAAGCGTATCTCCGGTGAAGATGGCTGAATCGTCGCTGAGATGGTAGATGACGCTGTCAACCGAATGCCCCGGCGAATACAGGCACTCAATGAAAATACCGCCGAACGGGAGCTTCTGCCTTTCGGATATCCCGATGTCATGCCTGTACCCGCACCTGGGATGTGCGACGACCGGCGCCTTGAAGAAGGATTTTACAGCTTCGACTCCGGAGACATGGTCACCGTGTCCGTGGGTCAGGAGGATATATCGCGGACTGACATTACCCGCAGAAGATACTTTTTCCTTTATAAGACCGGTGTTTCCGGCGGGATCGACAAGCGCCGCGTCGCCTGTCTCCTCGTCAAGCAGGAAATAGGAGAAATTTGAATCGAAGCCGGTGACTGATATCTGATAGATTTTGATCATAAGGATTTCTAGTTACTCATAGTCTCGACATATTTCCTCTTCATTTGGAAATCCATTCTATTTCGAGACTATTGGCAATTCGCCAAAGGCGAACAAGCGCCGTGAGTAATGTCTACTGGTTCTCCCTTAGAAAATCACGAACCAGATCCCTGCCAGGAATACGAGGACTGCGATGGCGGCCATCACATAGCGGCGGCGGTCGGTGAAATCGCCATGGATCTTGGCGCCGCCAATCTTCTTGAAACCGCCGGCCTTGAGATAATGCGCCAGCATTTTCCTCTTGCCGTCATACTTGAGGTAGTTGACGTTGTCCTGGTAGACGCGTCTCTTCATCTAGGTCCTCATTGCCAATAGCATCGCAATTGCAATAACGAGCGCTGCAACGGCGATGGTTATTATAAGGGGCATCATGAAGGCGAGGCCTATCTTGAATCCCTGCTTCCATGAGACGGAATATATTTCAGGTATGACGGGTCCTCCCGACTCCCTTCCTTCCGCCGCGTTGCTTTCGCGCTGGATGGCCTGGAGCTTCGAAGTCATCCTCAGGTACTCAAGCCTTATGTGCTCGACCCTGCGCATCGAGGTTGAGAGCTCCGAGGCGAAATTCTCCTTGTTCCACTTTGAATCGTCAATCGACTCTATCTCATCGAGCAGGTGCGCATATTTCTCCATGGCGCGCTGGAGCTGTTCGGCGTGTTCCTTTGCAAGGCGGATCTCCTCCGGAAGGGCGGAAAGGCTTTCGGCAAGCCTGCCGGTGAAATCCCTTTTGACGGTCCTGAACTCGTCCCATCTGCGCTCAAGGGCCTTCCGCCATTCCTTGTCAACTACAGTATCCTGATGGGGAGGAGGGACAACCGGGTGGGAAGGCGCCTGCTGGGCTGGTTTCTGCCCTGCGGCCTCCTGTTCGCCGTGGGAGGTGGCCTCCGAAAGGCGGCTTCTTATCTTTATGAGTTCGGTACCTACAAAACCGTTCTTCTGCATTTAAGACCTCGTTTATTTCCACAATTTTTTGCGGAATAAGCCTACAATAACAGGAAAAGAGGGCAAAGACAAGGATAAATTGAAATGTGCCTGATTATATATGGGGCCGGGGCCATCTGTCCGGCGGCGTATTCATAATCCATGCTCCTGCCAGGGCGGCCGCGCTCCATATCAGGGCTTTTTACTGATGGAAAATCTATTTTCATAGAACCTCTTGATTTTATATTGACCTGCGGTATTTTACCCGTTCGCATTAACCTGTAACTTGAACAGGTTATCACGAAAACAACCGTCAAATCGGGCGCTTTTAACCGGAAAACCTGGAAACTTATTGCCGCCTGAAAAAAAAAGAAGGAATTTTGAAAGATGAAAAGGACGTTTCAGCCGTCAAAACTCAGACGGAAAAGAAGAATAGGGTTCAGGGCGAGAATGGCCACCCGTGGAGGGCGTCTTGTAATTAAAAGAAGGCGCCAGAAGGGCCGCAAGAAGCTTTCAGCCTGATTCCCACATGCCTGCGGCAATGGAATCTTTCCGGGCGGAAAATGCCCTGCATCGAGTCACTCAGAATGATCCTCGAAAAAGGTGCATAGATGGGTAGGGATCCGCTTCAGTTCGGCAAAGCTACGCTTGAGAAGGAAGACAGGCTCTCCCTGGAATCGGAATTCGGCTACGTTCGCAATTCCGGAAAGGAATTCCCCGGCAGGCTGATGCTGATGGTCGTATCGGCAGTTCCTTGCGAATCCTGCATTTCGCCGAGGTTCGGCGTGATATGCGGGAGGAAGTTCAGCACCAGGGCGGTAGACCGCAACAGGGCCAGGAGGCTCCTGCGGGAATCGTTCAGGCTGATCAAGAGGAAAGTGAAGCCGTGCCATATCCTTTTCATAGCGAGAAGGAGTATTTTCGGGAAAGGCCTCCATGTCGTGCAGAAGGAAATGATGTATCTGATGGAAAAATCCGGAGTCTGGATAAAGGAATGATGAAATTCTTAAAACCTGCGAACATCGCACTGGGGCTGATATGGCTCTACCGCAAGACCGTGTCTCCATGGATGTTTCCATGCTGCAGATTCACGCCAACCTGTTCAGAATATGCCCAGGAAGCGTTCAGAAGGCATGGCTTTTTCACGGGGTCCGCGCTTTCCGCCTGGAGACTTCTGAGATGCAACCCTTTCTGCCGTTGCGGACATGATCCTGTGCCGGACAGGCCGTCGAAAGATGATCACAAGATGATTGGAATGGAGAAGATGGCCCGGTGAAATTCGACAAGGAAACAATAATCGGCCTCTGCATCTGCTTCGCCCTCCTGATATTCTGGAATCCAATCATGAGCGCAATATTCGGCCCCCTCCCCCAGCCGAAGCCGCAGGCCAAGACCGAACAGCAGATGAAGACCTCCCCTTCAAATTCGACCCTCTCCGCCAAAGGCTCCGAAACAGTGAAATCCGTTGAACAGAAGAAGACGGAGCCCGCTCCGAAGAATGCTGCAGCGCCGGAGGAAGTGAAAAAGCCGGATGCCGCCGGAAAAACCGAGACCGTCGACGAGAATATAAAACTTCCCTCCCTTCCCGATCAGACCATATCGAATGACTTTGTCGCGTTCAAAATTTCCCCTTCAAGCGGTTCCATCACTTCGATCGAGTTCAAGAAGTTCCTAAACAAGGACAAGAAGAAGAACATCGTCATAAACGAGGACTACGAGCCCGGCGCCCTCTCCTTCTCAACGACCGACAAGCTCAAGCCCCTGAGCGTCGATAGCGTTAAGGAATCCGAGACATCGCTCAGGCTCACCCGTGGATTCATGAACGACTCCGGCCAGCGCTTCAGCGTCATACAGACCTGGAAGCTGGTTGACAAGTACAAGACGGCCTACGGAATAGAAATAAAGAATCTCTCAGACAGGAAACTCTCTATCGAGGGCATCCACGTAAGCGCCGGCAGCATTATTCCCATACTTGAGCTCTCAGGGGACTATTTCATAGTGGAGGCGATGTGCATCAACACCTGCCTGGAGAACACAGTCGCAGCAAGGTCCTATTCCAGCACCGCATTCGACGAGCGCCAGGAAAACCTCGCCAAGTGGATCGCCGTATCCAACAAGTATTTCACCTGCATCCTGAAGCCCGAGACGCCTTTCAGGCAGGGCGACGGCAACACCCTGCGGCAGACCATCAAGACATTTAAGGACGACAAGGGCAAGGAGAAACCTTATTCCTCAATGGAGACCAGCGGTGTCATAGGCAGGACGGAGATCGAGCCCGGCGCTGACAAAGCCCTGAACTTCACATATTTTTCCGGTCCGAAGGAGCTTTCGCTGCTGAAGGAATTCGATCCGAAGGCGGCGGACATCATGAACCTATGCTATGTCGGAGACAGCTGGTTCTTCGGATGGTACCTCTGGTTTGAGCCCATCGCGCAGGGATTCCTAATAGCGCTCATATGGATGAAATCGTTCTGCGGTAATTATGGCATAAGCATCATCCTGCTGACATTCATTGTAAAGATGATCTTCTGGCCTGTTACGGACCGCGCCAACGCCTCAATGAGGAAGATGCAGAAGATACAGCCGCTTGTCCAGGAGATAAGGACCAAGTACAAGGACGACGCGCAGAAGATGAATACCAAGATCATGCAGCTCTACAAGGAGCACAAGGTCAATCCGCTTGGCGGATGCCTCCCTATACTCCTCCAGATACCCATATTCATAGCCCTGTATTCCGCCTTGAACGGGGCGATAGAGCTGCGCCAGTCATCGTTCCTCTGGGCGTTCGACCTGTCCAGGCCAGATACCATAGGGATGATACCCGGGATCGATCTGGCGATAAACCCCCTTGTCCTCATGATGACTGTGACCATGGTGATACAGCAGTATCTCACCCCGTCCGCCATGGATCCGGTGCAGCAGAAGATGATGATGATATTGCCTCTTGTGATGCTCGTGTTATTGTATTCGCTGCCTTCCGGGCTGACCTTATACTGGACGGTCAGCCAGATAATAAGCATCGTGCAGCTGCTCGTGAACAAGAGGATCGACCAGAAGGAAAAGATGCTGGAGAAGAAAACTGCTTGAGGGAACCTGTTTCCCTTGAACTATAATGTAAACTAGGAGACATGAAAATGGCAGAGAACACAGCCGCAATGGCAATCGAAGAGAAAATGCAGAAGGCGTCCACGACACTTGCAACCATGCTCGACTACCTCGGGCTCGACGCCACCGTCAAAGCAGAGAACAGGGATGGAAGGATTGCTCTTATCGCCGTCAGCGAGGACGCCGGCAGGATCATCGGACGCAAGGGGCAGACCCTTGACCAGCTCCAGCTGCTTGTAAACCGCATGGTGCAGAAGAACGACACCGAAAGCCCCAGGATATCCATCGATGTCGACGGGTATTCCAGGAAGCCGCCTCGTGATCGCAGGAGCGACAGGGGTGGAGAACGCGGGGACAGAGGCGACCGCGGTGAACGCGGGGACAGGGGTGAGCACAGGGGCGGGGACCGTGGTGGAGAAGTAGCGGTTCAAGAGGAAGCCGGCGCAGTTGAAAAAGTAGAAATGGAAGACAGGGGTGAAAGACGCGACCGCGGCGATCGCGGAGACCGCAGAGATCGCGGAGACCGTGGTGACAGGGGCGGACGCGGAGATTTCCGTGGGGGACTACCTTGGGGATGGCCCCGCCGCGGCGG
>CAZDNQ010000174.1:0-8726 GCA_964506605.1 uncultured Victivallis sp.
CTTCTTCAACACTCCCGCGAGAAGGAAATTCCTCCACAGCGCCGGAACCGAGGAGAGGCACATCCAGGAGACATTGTGGGGGCTTGCACTCGGGCATCCAGCAGTCTCCTTCGAACTTGTATTCGACGGCAGGCAGGTATTCTCGTCGCCCGGCGGGAAGTCGCTCCTTCCCCGGCTCCAGAACTTCTTCGGGAAGGAGATGCAGGAGAACATGATTCCGCTTGAGGCTTCGACCGCGCATTACAAGATAAGCGGCTACGCGGCCAGGCACGGCTTCACGAAAAATTCGAGGCGCGAACAGAGGGTCTTCATAAACTCCAGGCCTGTCGAATCCCCTGCGACATTCGCAGGCATCAGGGAAGGCTATGGCTCGCTGGCGAACGAGGGAAGATATCCCCCGGTCTTCATATTCATAGAGATGGATCCATCGCTCGTCGACGTAAACGTGCATCCTGCGAAAAGGGAAGTCAGGTTCAGGGAGCCAAGGGAGATCACAGGGCTGATCGCGGAAGCCATCCGCGACGCGCTGCGGAATTCGCAGGCGCCGACGGTATCGGTCAGCAGAGAGATACCACTAAGGTCGATCCTGGCAGGCGCGGGGATTTCATATGCGCCCAGGAAGAACATCCAGGACACGCTTTCGAACATGGGACGGACAGTCGAGCCTGAAATAAGAATTCCAGCCCGGCAGCCTGCTGAACCAAGGTCTGCGCCGCAGGATGAAGCCCGATCCCCTGAACCGGAAAGACAGGAGGCATCTCCTGTTTCAGAGCTTAAAATAGTGGCCATATTAGGCAAGACATATATATTGGCGTCCTCTTCCAACGGCCTGGTGATCATCGACCAGCATGCCGCACATGAGAGGGTGATGTTCGAAAGGATACTGGACAAGGAGAGGAGGAACAGCACGTTGTCGCAGAAGCTGCTGATCCCCCTGACCGCCGAGTTGTCCAGGTCGGAGGTGATGTTCCTGGAAAAGCACAGGAGGCATTTCGCCGGACTTGGATTCGAATTCGAGACGTTCGGCGCGAACACGATAATAATAAATTCGATACCGGACGGCATACCCCAGGACAACCTGAAGGGGCTTTTCTCAGATATGCTTTCAACTCTGATGGAAGAAGGCAGGACGGCGGACGGAATAGACGAGGCGGCGATAGCCAGGGCGGCATGCAGGAGCTCGGTCAAGGCCAACGACGCCATAACTCTTGAGGAGGCGAGATCGCTCCTCCACCAGCTCTCCCAATGCGAACTTCCGTTCTCCTGCCCTCACGGCAGGCCGGTCGTGATAAACATCTCCTACAAGGAACTGGAGAAGAGATTTGGCAGGAGGAACTGAACCCTTGAAAAATATCTGGATTTTCCTGAAATCCGGGGTTTGGACTATCGATTTAGGGATGCTATTGTAATATTTACAGTTTATAAAAATAAACGGTTTTACATATTGCGGGTTCCTTTTTCATGAAAAGGAAACGGTCGGGAAACGTTTACCAGTCATTTTTGGAGTTTAGCATATGTCTTCAGAAATTGAAGTTTCATGTCCGGGTTGCAATGCCGTATTTTCAGTACCTGTAGAACTGGCCGGAGAAGCCGCCGAATGTTCAGAATGCGCGGCCGTATTTGAAATCCCAAAGCTTGATGAACGTCCGGATGCCATAGACACGGATACCGGAGTCATAAAAGGGATTGCCCCATCTACTGGCGACTACACATCAACCGCCACAAACACCGTCAAGCTCTCGCGCTCCAGCATCGGAATGATTCCTACGCTCAAGGACAGTTTCACATTTGGCAACAAGGCTCCGGGAGCCGCATTAGGAGCTCCACCGCCACCACCGCCTCCTCCTGCAGCACCACAGCCCAGCGCATGGGGAGCGCAGCCTGGCATGCAGCCAAGGATGGCTCCGCCGCCACAGGCGCCGCGTCCTCCGATGGCTCCAGCACCCCAGGCACCAGTCCAGCAGCAGCAGCCAAGAATGGCTCCGCCGCCAGCTCCACAGGCGGCAGCACCGCAGCAGCCGCCGCCAAGGCCAGCGGCTCCGGCACCAGTACCTCAGCAGCCTCAGCCTGCAGCACAGCATCAGGGTGGCGTCGCTTCAATGCTTGGAGGGGCTCCACAGGCGCCCGCCCAGAAAGCTACTATAACAACAAGGCCTTCAGCTCCGCCGCAGCCACCACCGGCAAGACCAGCTTCTCCGCCAGCTCCCGCAGCCCCCTCCCATCAGGCTCCTGCCGCCGCTCCTGCAACATCCACCCAGGGCGTTCCAGCCACGCATGCAAGCGTCAAGCTGCCAGCATGGACAAAAGTACAGCTCAAGCAGGGCGAGGAAGCCATCGCATACAAGGAGGACAACAAGAATCCCGCAGTTCCGGCAGTTCTTGCATCCATCCCGGTCGTCCTTTCGGCCGGCGCAGTTCTACTCGGAACCATGGGCCTCATCGTCGTAGGAGTCCTTTGCGTGATAACATTCATCGTCGCATTCATAATGTCTAAGGCGGCGGAGAAACGCGCGGTCATCCTCACAACCCAGCGCGCAATATGCATTCTGGGCAAGGACAGGATAGAACTGAAAAAATAAGCCCCTCCAATGTCATCCAAAGATAATAATTCCTTGCCAGGGAATCTTGCTTCCATAAGGAACATTGGAATCATCGCACATATCGACGCAGGCAAGACCACTGTCACAGAGCGAATCCTCTATTATTCCGGAAAAACCCACAGGCTGGGCGAGGTCGACAGCGGGAACACGGTAATGGACTATCTCGAAGAGGAGCGCGAACGCGGGATAACAATTGTCGCGGCTGCTGCATCCTTCGAATGGAAAAGGGCTGAAACGCCAAATCTCATCCACCTCATCGACACCCCCGGCCACATAGACTTCACGGCCGAAGTGGAAAGATCCCTCAGGGTCATTGACGGTGCGGCCGTGATATTCAGCGGGGTGGAAGGCGTCGAGGCCCAGAGCGAAAAGGTCTGGAGGCAGTCTGCAAAATACAATGTCCCCAAGATCGCATTCATAAACAAGCTTGACCGCTCCGGCGCCTCCTTCAAAAGGGTGCTGGACGAAATAAAGTCGAAATTCACGGCGTCGAGGATCACCGCGTTCCAGATTCCAATCGGGCTCGAATCAGACCTGAAAGGAGTGATCGACCTCGTACAGATGAAGTCGATATCGTTCCAGGGCGATGACGGCTCGCAAGTTTGTTACGGTCCCATCCCTGACGAAATGGCGACGGAGGCGGAATCCGCCAGGGAGGAGATGCTCTCCGCGATTGCGGATCTTTCCGACACGGTTGCAGAATTCTACCTTTCCGAGGAGGATGTCCCCCCGGAGACATTGAAGTCTGAAATAAGAAAACTCGTGATTGCGAACAAGCTCGTGCCCGTGTTCACAGGCTCCGCCAAGAGGAACATCGGCATACAGCCGGTGCTTGACGCGGTCTGCGACTATTTCCCCAGCCCCGACGACAGGAACATCTATCCCGGGATAAGTCCCAAAACCGGTGAGCATGTGGAGATTAGGAATTCCGATCCGGCGTTCTGCGGGCTTGTATTCAAGCTCATCGCAAGCGGAAGCGCGGACCTGCTCTACATGCGGACATACAGCGGAACGCTCAAGCTGAACGATACTCTAGTCAACACCAGGACCAATGAGAAGGTCCGCATAAAACGGATACTGCGCCTATATGCGAAAAATGTCGAGTCTGTCGAGGAGATAGGCCCCGGAGACATCATCGGGATCATCGGGCCATCAAACACTTTCACAGGCGACACCCTCTGCGCGGTCAACCGTCCGATCCTCCTGGAGAAGATCGTCTTTCCCGAACCCGTGATATCCATAGCGGTCGAACCGAAGTCCAGCAAGGACAAGGACCGCATCAACTCCACGCTGGAGATGCTATGCCGCGAGGATCCGACTCTGAGCGTGAAGCGCAACGAGGCCACAGGCCAGAACCTGGTATCCGGAATGGGCGAACTCCATCTGGAGATCACATGCAACCGCATAAGGAACGATTTCCATCTCGAGGCGCGTTTCGGCGTGCCGCAGGTCGCATTCAGGGAGACGCTGAAGGCGGAAACCGAGATTACTGGGATCTTCAACAGGACCATCGGGGAGAAGGAATATTATGCCGAGGCCAGGATCAGGCTCACGCCTGTAGCACGGCTGGAAAAAGGTATTGAGGTCGTCAACAATATAAAAAACAAAAATTCACTTCCGAACTCCTGGATCAGCACGGCAGTTGAAACGCTTGGGAACGGCCTCAGGACCGGAGGCAACTGGGGATATCCGCTGATCTATATCCGGGGCGAGCTTCTGGAGATCAGCGGCAGTTCCGACAAGACTATCGACAGTTCCATCGCCGGGGCAGTGCTGGAGGCCCTGCAGACAGCAATCCGGCAGACTGGCACCATCCTCCTGGAACCGATAGTGCAGGTCGACATAATCTCTCCGGAGGAGGTCATCGGCGAGATCACGGGATACCTCCAGGCGAGACGCGCCGTAATCCACAAGATAGACACCTTGCCCGACGCCAAACATCTCTCTTCGGAAGTGCCGCTTTCGGAGATGTTCGGGTTCAGCAAGGCGCTACCAAAGCTTTCCGGCGGACGGGCCGCATTCAGCATGGAACCATGCGGCTACCAGGAGATCTCGGCCCAGGATCTGGACAGGATGGTCAACCGTGAGACAGGTTTCCAGCAGCAACAGTAAGACAAGAAAACTATAAAGGAGACGGCATGAAATATTTCTTCAACTTAACGGCGGCTTTTCTTCTCCTGGCAATGCTTGCATCATGCAAGAGCGGATTCGACCAGAATGCGATAAGCCTGAAGATAGCCAATGAGAACCTCAAAATCGCCGAAGCTGCGCCAGACGCCCAGGATCAGGAGAAATATTACATGCAGGCGCTTACCGGCTTCTATAAATACATCTCCCTCGCCGACAATTCTGAAGCCAGAGGCGACGCAAAATTCGATATTGAGTCCGATGACGACGAATCTGTCATCGAGGCCAAGATCAAAGGCAAGAAATGCATAAGCATTCTGAAGGAGAAGTTCGGCAAGACCTGTAAATTCTCGGACAGCCCAAGATAATGAACCGGATTTATGTCCACGTCCCGTTCTGCGCGTCGAAATGCGGCTACTGCGCCTTCTATTCCATCCCCTCGCCCGGAACCGGCGAAATTGACGCCTATCTTGACAAGATGGAAAAAGACTTCAAGGACGCCTCCGGCTCCTGTGGAAAGATTGACAGCCTGTTCATCGGCGGTGGAACCCCGACTTATCTCCCCGCCGGCAAACTGCAGCACCTCTTCAAGCTGATATATGCCAGCTTTGAAATCACTGCAGCCTCCGAAATATCTATCGAGTGCAATCCAGAGACGCTGACGGCCGAAAAAGCTGGAATCATTGCGAAGTTCGCAAACCGCGTGTCCCTCGGGATCCAGTCATTCAATCCGAAATTCAGGAAAATCCTCGGCAGGCAGGGCGCTCCCAGCACAATCGGGAAAGCAATGGGGCTTCTCTCTGACAATGGCATCAGCAACATCGGATGCGACTTGATATATGCAATTCCAGAACAGACACTTGACGACTGGAAAGATGATCTTGAGAAAGCGGTTTCACTTTTGCTGAAGCATATCTCGGCTTATTCCCTGACTATCGAGGAAGGCTCTCTCCTGGCGGAGAGAATGTTGAATTTCGAATGTCGAATACCGAATAATGAACTTAAGTCTATTATTGATGCAAAACACATGCCACCCGAATCTTCACAGCTGGAACCAGCAACTGACCACGGACAACTGACCACGGACTTCTCAGTCGAGATGTGGAAGCTTGCCGGGACCTTCCTCAGAAAAAACGGCTTCAAGCGATATGAGATTTCGAATTACTCCAAGACAGGATCCGAATGCAGGCACAATCTTGAGATCTGGTATGGCGACACTTATATGGGATTCGGCCCTGCAGCATCCTCGTTCGACGGCAGGAATCGCTGGACTAATCCGGCCCATCTGAAGGAGTGGCTGGCTGGAGCAAAGCCGGAACTGGATTTAATCCCGGAGGAAAGACGGGCACGCGAAATATTTGCCATGGGCCTCCGGACTTCGCAGGGCTGGGACAAGAAATATTTTCTACGCAGGACTGGCTTCGGGATTGACATATGCCGCAAGGAGATCGACCAGCTGCTTTCTCTCCGATTGCTCCATGAAGGCTCAGAAAATATAAATTGCACCGAAAAAGGCCTTCTGCTCTGGAACGAGGTTGCGGAAAGGTTAATTTAAAAATTGATACAGGATACAGGGAACTTAAAATCAGGATTCAGGATTCAAAGGAGGCTTTGATGTACAGGGAGGAATTCTATCTCAGGCGCCATCCGGCAAATCCGATAATAAGGCCCGACATGATGCCGGGGGCCGAAGCGATGATGAACGGATGTCCGTTTGTCTTCAAAGGGAAAATCCACATCCTCCAGCCTGTCATATGGCGGAACAAGGACTGTCCGTCGATGCATGTCTGCGAAAGCGACGACGGCGTGAACTTCAGGATAAACCCAAAGCCTTTCATAAAGTTCGACCACAAGGAGGACAAGACGCACCTGTTCCATATGGACAGATGGCAGATCGATCCCAGGGTTACAAAGATCGGCGACACCTATTACATAATGAGGCCCGGCGACAGCTATCTCGGGACCGTAGCGCTACTTGGCAAGACAAAGGACTGGAAGAAATACGAGCACATGGAGGTGGTCTCACTTCCGATGAACCGCGTGCCCTGTCTTTTCCCGGAGAAGATCGGCGGAAAATATCTGAGGATAGACCGTCCGTCCGGACGTCTCGAAGGGAATCTCTGGCTGTCTAAATCACCAAATCTCCTCCACTGGGGAGAGTACCGTCCGCTGCAGAACGCCTGGCTGCATTGGAACAACAAGAAGATCGGCCCGACAGTCCCGATAAAAACTCCCAAAGGCTGGCTCGTGATAATCCATGGAGTCCAGGACTCATGTGCAGGCTCGAGATATTCGCTTGGCGCCATGATGCTGGATCTGAAAAATCCTGAAAAAGTCATAGGCAAGATGAACAGCTGGATATTGACGCCCGACAGGGATTATGAATTCAACGGGAACGTCCCAAATGTCGTATTCGCCTGTTCCGCCATTCCGGATTTCAAGAATGACGAACTCAAGGTCTACTATGGTGCGGCCGACACCTATATGTGTCTCGCCACGGGATCATTGAGCAGGATAATCAATGCATGCCTGAAAGGGGAATAGCTAGAACGGCAGTTTCGAGAGGAACACCATTATCCTGTGCGCCCAGGATTCGGGTACATGCTGGAGCTTGTCTATCTCGGCGTTTATGGCGTCCAGCTCTCCGCGGTCAAGCCATATGCCCTCGCATTTCGAGCAGTACTCCAGGACTATGTCCGAATATGAGATGAAGTTGACCTTCTTGAGCTTTATGTCGCGGCAGTTCGGACAGCTGAAGTCGGATATCCTGTCCTCCTCGATATGCTCAACGGAACAGTATTCCAAATCTCCTTCATGCGGATGGGCTATCTTATTTAACTCACCTTTGTGCAGCCAGACCCCGTTGCATTTTGAGCAGAGATCGATTTTGATCCCGTCATGGACCTGGGGTTCAAGTTCACATGCTCCGCATTTCGGACATTTCAGATTGTTCGCCATAATTAAACCTGTTTAGACCTAAGGATATTCTACCACAGAACACACGGAATACACAGAAAATCATGTGAAAAACAGACAAATCTCAAGATTTCACATGTCAAGCTTGTCCTGGAAGTACTGCTTCAGCTTGTCCAGACCGATCCTCTCCTGTACCATCGTATCCCTGTCGCGGACGGTCACAGCCTGGTCTTCCGCGGTCTGGAAGTCATAGGTGACGCAGTACGGTGTTCCGATCTCATCCTGGCGGCGGTAGCGCTTGCCGATGCTTGCAGTGACATCGAATTCCGACCTGAAATATTTTTTGAGGTCCGAGCACACCTTGCCTGCGGGTTCTGACAGCTTGTTCGAGAGCGGCAGCACAGCGACCTGCACGGGTGCGAGCTTCGCAGGGAAGTGAAGGACAATCCTGACGTCCTCCTCCATGCCTTCCTTCTTCGTCGCCGCCGTGTCCTCGTCGTATGCATGGCATAGGAGCGCGAGCACTGTGCGATCCACGCCTACGGAAGTCTCTACGACCACCGGCGTGACCTTCCTGTTCTTCTCCTGGTCGAAATATTCGAGATTCTCGCCGGAGAACTCCTGATGGCGTGACATGTCCCATGTGCCTCGGTGGTGGATTCCTTCGAGCTCGCCCCATCCGAACGGGAACTGGAACTCGATGTCCAAGGCGGCCTTCGCGTAATGCGCGAGCGTCTCGTGCTCGTGGATCTTCAGCTCTTCCAGCTTGAATCCCAGGGTTTCCGTATAATACTTGATGCGTTCGTTCTTCCAGAACTCATACCAGTTCATCGAATCCTCGTCGTAGCAGAAGAATTCCATCTCCATCTGGCTGAACTCGCGCGAGCGGAATGTGAAGTTCCTGGGATTGATCTCGTTCCTGAACGCCTTGCCGATCTGCGCGATACCAAACGGCAGCTTCTTACGGGAGGCGATCCTGACAAGATGGAAGTCGACGAAAATGGGCTGGCAGGTCTCGGCGCGGAGATATGCCGCATGCTCCTCGTCGGAAACCGGACCGACAAATGTCTTCATCATGAGGTT
>CAZDNQ010000175.1:0-8657 GCA_964506605.1 uncultured Victivallis sp.
CCGAACGCGCCGCAGAGGACGGCTATGGCGCAGTCCACAAGGGGATCTCCGAATGTAAGAGAATGCCTGTACGCCAGGAAACCCGCCGGGATCATCACGACCTCGCTGGGAAGCGGGAAGACCGAGCTCTCTATGGCCATCAGCACGAAAATCATCAGGAAACCCCATATCTGGGCATGTTTTGCCGCGAGCTCAATATACTGGATTAGAAATTCTGTCACAAATAAAACCTTTAAAAGTTAAAAAAGAGGACAGACAAAGTATAGTAACAATTCGATAAATCAAACAAGGTATTTCAAATAATGCATTCAGTCGCCTTCCACATAGGCCCGTTGACAATATACTGGTACGGAATACTTGCGGCCACAGGCTTCATATCGGCGGTATTCCTGCTCATGCTCAACCGCAGGCACGCGGACATGGATTCGGAGCAGATAACCGACATGGCGATGATCTGCATGATCGCCGGCATACTGGGTGCAAGGATATTCTACGTGGTCCAGTTCTGGGAGCTCTACAGGGACAAGCCTTTCTCCATCATAAGGATCGACCAGGGCGGGCTGGTCTTCTTCGGAGGATTCATATGTTCCACGGCGTCAATCATTGTCTACTGCCGGTGGAAGAAGCTCAATATGCTCAACGTGCTGGACATGTTCGGACCGTCGCTTGCGATAGCCCATTTCTTCGGCAGGATCGGATGCTTCATGAACGGCTGCTGCTACGGGAAGCCTTCTAACCTTCCATGGGCGGTGCAGTTTCCGAATGGGTCCGCTCCGGCCGAGGCGTTTCCAGGAATGACGCTGCATCCTGTCCAGCTCTACGAGTCGGCATTCAACCTGGTGTTGGCGGCTGTTCTGCTTTTCCTCATGAAACGGATGCGTCCCGGACAGATCGCGGCGACCTATCTCATCTGCTACGGAATCGGAAGATTCTCAATAGAGTCGCTGAGGGGCGACCACCACCAGTTCATCATGGATAAGTTCACGGTCTCACAGTCCATAGGATTCTTCGTTGCGATTGCGGGCATCGCGCTTATGGTCTACACTAATAAAAAATGGCGGGGAAAGCAAAATGCCTGAATTGATTGTCGACGGAAAATTCAACGGTGAAAGGATAGACCGCGTCCTGGCGTTGTCCTTCAAGGAATATTCGCGCGCCTATTTCCAGAAACTCCTCAAGGATGGGAGGGTCACGTGCAACGGGAAGCCATGCATGCAGTCGAAATATCCCGTGACGGAGGGAGAGAAGATTGTTGTCGACATACCGGTGCAGAAGCCGACTACACTGGCGGCCCAGGATATCCCGCTCAACGTGATCTACGAGGACGACGACATGATCGTCATCAACAAGCCGCCGGGAATTGTCGTCCATCCAGCCGCCGGAAACCACGAGGGGACGATTGTCAACGCCCTTCTCGGACGCGACGCCGATTTCGCTGAAAAACTGGAAGACAATTCAAGGCCCGGGATCGTGCACCGCCTCGACAAGGATACTTCCGGATGCCTGCTGGTCGCAAAAAACCCGATATCCATGTTCGCCCTCTCCAACGCCTTCCAGTACAGGAGGATTAAAAAGCATTACGCCGCTATTGTATATGGAATTCCGGAAAATGCTGAAGAGGAGATAATAACCCTCATAGCACGCCATTCCGTTCACAGGAAGAAGTTCGCGGTCAACGAAAAAAGTGGAAAGACTGCAATCAGCAGGTATAAGATCATCAAGTCCGGAGAGATAGACGGAGTACCCGCCGCCCTCCTGGACGTTGAAATTGAAACCGGCAGGACCCACCAGATAAGGGTGCATCTTGCACACAAGAAGCATCCTGTAGTCGGCGATGAGCTCTATGGCGGAAAACAGAAGCTTGACGCTCCCAGGCAGATGCTGCATGCCTGGAAGTTATCGCTGATGCATCCGGTCACCGGGCTCAGGATTGATTTCGAATGCCCGTTCCCGGAGGATTTTGCGAAGCTCGCGGACAAGATTGTCTCCGAATAGGAACGGACGCAGATTCCTTCATTCTCCGTCCGACGCCAGCCATCTGGCAAAATCAAGATCGGCAGGAACCAGGTCCAGCCCGCATAACGATGGCAGTCCGGTCCAAGCTATCTCCTGATTTTCCATCGCTGATATTTTCCCGCTGTCATCGGCGAGGACTGTCCTGTAGAAGAATATCTCGACATCCTTATCCTGATAGGAATATGCCGTCCTGCCGAGCAGATCAAGGACAAAGACTTCAGCAGAGAGCTCCTCGGCAATCTCACGGACCAAACATTCCGAGTCGGTCTCGCCGGCATGCACCTTGCCTCCCGGAAATTCCCAGCGGCCTGCAAGGTGGCTGCCCGGGGGGCGTGAGCACATGAGGACCCTGCCGTCTTTCCTGATGACCGCCGCACAGACCCGGATACTGCTCCGTTTAGAATCTGGAATATTCATAAGACCAGGAAATTAGAAGCTGAATGGAAAAATTCAAATTCGCACATGACCGGATTGGGGATTTTCCAACATCAGCGGCAATCAGGGATGCTTCTCCCCGGAGACTTCCACTTCGAGTTCGGCGGGCGAGACGGAGCTGATCCTGATCTCAGGCAGATTTGAATGGCACTGCACCTTCAGTTTGCAGGAGCCTGGCGTCTTGACTGTCGTAGCATCTATGAAAGCTGATATTTCACTGCCGTTCATGACTTCTATAAGGCTCTTCACGCCGTTCACAGTAACGTCGACATTGGCCGGGGTTATCTTCCTGATAACCAGCCCTGATGCCGGCAGATTGAGCGCTGAAACAGCTACTCCGGAGAATGTCCTGGTATCGAATTTCCTGTAAATCTCCACATGTGCAATCACCTTCTGGGGCGCAATCACCACCTTGCTGCCGGGTTCCGCGATCTTGACGGAATATTCAAAGTCCTCTACGGTCTTCTGGTCGAGGAAGATCGGCTCGGTGTTGACCCTGGCAAAAGTATTTATGATGCTTTCGGGGCCGGAAACCTTCACCCTGTCGGGAATGAGCTTCACCTCGCCGCAGGCATAGTCCTCGGAGGTCATTCCAGTGAATCTCGCATGGACAGGCATCTCCTTGGTAGTTTTGTTGTCGAAGCGGTAAGTCTGTATCTCCGGAGTGACTTTTGTGATATTGATCCCGAAGGGCTTTGAAACTGAAGCCGACTTAAGGATGTTGAAGCTAATGGGCTTTCCTGGAACATATGAACTGCCGCTAATCCTGATTTCGATCTTGAAATCATTTGGGGACAGCAGGTTCAGCCGCTTCTGTGATCTTCCCCTCACCGTAAGGTCGACATGTTTTACGCCGTCCTCCAGGTTCACCGTCTTCTCTTCGGAGATTATGTTGATCGGGACGTTCCTGACAATCTCCTCCATGCCAATCTGCATGGAGATCTTCCACCAGACGAGGAGCGCAAAGCAGATGGCAATGAGCTTCCGGAGGAAGTCATGCCTGATTATCCCGGGGATCCAGGCAAGTCTCTGGGGCCTTGGCTCATTCATCCTTGAGCCCTCCTGAGAAGCCCGACATCTCCTCGTTCTCCTCCATGTCGTCGAAAATGTCCCTGAGCGAATCGTTCTGCGAGGGAATCAGCAGCGAGCGGAGGAATCTCGCCAGCTTCTCCACGGAAATATTCCTTATGATGTTCCCGCGGCAGGCTATGCTTATGAAGCCGGTCTCCTCGGAAACCACTATCGCCACTGAATCTGTCTCCTCCGTCACTCCAATCGCGGCGCGGTGCCTTGTCCCCAGGGAATCGGAAAGTGCGACGCTCTGCGTGAGCGGGAAAATAATATGGGCCGCCACAATCTCGTTGTCTTCGATGGCGATGGCGCCGTCATGGAGCGGCGTGTTGGGATGGAAGATGGTCTGTATCAGCTGGTGGCTCACCTTGGCGTTGATCCTGATGCCGCTGCTGATGAGGGCGCGCATGCCGATCTGCCTCTGGAATACGATCAGCGCCCCGCGCCGATGGACGGAAAGGTATTCCACCGCCTGGACGACCTCGCTTATGGTCTCCTCCCGTTTCATCCTTTTTGAGAACGGCCTGCTGCTGCCGAGTTGGGCGAACGCCCTCCTTATCTCCGGCTGGAATATCACGATTATCGCCAGCGGGAATATCACCCAGAGTCCGTTTAGCAGCTCGGTTATAACTTCGAACTTCAGGAAGTCTGTCGCAAGCGTGAGCAGGAGAAGGGCTATGATTATTCCAGCGAGCACGTTGGCGGCCCTGGTGCCCCTCAGGAAATAGAGGCCGTAGTAGATTATCACGGCAAGGATCAGCACTTCCAGCATGAAGCTGAGATATATCCAGACATTGCTGAAGTATGGGAAATATTCCATCATGTGGTTAAGCTAGTCCAAAAATCAGTTTTTGAAAACGAAATTCGGCAATACGCGGAGATTTTCAGGAACCGCAGTGCCTCTGGATTTCACCGAGGACCTCAAGCATCTGGACCATCTCCCTCACGTCATGGACCCTTACAAAATCGACTTTCTTCATGCAGAGCCAGGCGACCGAACCGGCCGTCCCCCATGCCCTCTCCTCAGGAGGAACACCGCCGAGCAGCTGCCCTATGAACCTCTTCCTGGACGGTCCGACCATCAACGGCCTTCCGTTCTCCCTGAACTTCTCAATCCGGGAAAGCAACTGCAGGTTCTGATCCTTGTTCTTGCCAAAACCGATGCCAGGATCAACCGATATGTTCTCGGGGCTTATCCCGCTGTCGACCGCACGTCTGATCGCATCGGTCAGGAATGAGTTTATCTCGCCGATGAGATTCCTGTAATGGAGGTTCGCCTGCATGGTCTTGGGAGTTCCCCGCATGTGCATGAGGAATACGCCGGCCTTGTATCTCGCTATGACCTCCGCCATGTCGCGTGAATGCCTAAGCGCGCTCACGTCATTGATTATATCGGCTCCTTCCTCAAGCGCCTGCCCGGCGACCTCGCTCTTCATCGTATCGACGCTGATGACAGCATCCGGAGATTTCCTGCGGAGTTCGCGGACCACCGGAATAACCCTGCGGATCTCCTCTGCGGCATCAACCGGTTCGGAACCGGGCCTGGTGGATTCGCCGCCGATGTCGATTATCGCGGCCCCCTCGCCTATGAGTGCAAGGGCGTGGTTGACAGCCTTGTCCTTGGAATAATATTCCTCGCCGTCGCTGAAGGAATCAGGGGTTACATTTACGATCCCGACAAGATGGGTCCTGCCGGTACATGCAATCGAACGGTTTTTAAATTTGAAGCGCATGAGAAAAATGCAAGCTGAAGCTTGTACTCCAATCTATATGTTACACGAAAAGAGTATTACCCACGCCCACCAGTTACCAGTTACCAGTTACCAGTTACCAGTTACGATAACCTATTCCTTCCCGGTCTCGGAGCCGGCGTCCTTTTCTTCCGGACCCGCAGCAGGTTCGGAGGCGTCATCCAGCTCCTCAGGCTTCATCGCGGGTTCTATTACTCCGCTTGGGATATCGCCATCCCTGACTTCCATCAGCTTGACAACGCCGCTGATCAGGTCGCCATCCGCGAGATCCATAATCTTAACGCCCTTGGAAGCCCTACCTACAGTTCGTATCTCGTCGGACGGTATCCTGACCGTCTGTCCATTGACGGTCACCAGAAGCAGCTCTACGCCCTTGCTGACCTGCAGGGCCGCAACAACCTTCTCCTTCTCGCGGAGCTTGATGTTGAGAACGCCCTTGGCGCCCCTCCTGGTCTTGCGGTACTGGCTGATGAAGCTGCGCTTGCCGAGACCGCCTTCGGAGACGACAAGTATTTCGGGGCCGCCCTTTGCCTGCGCCTCTTCGTCGCTCTCGATCTCCTCGAGAGGTTCAACGGCCTCCATGCTGACAATGCAGTCGCCCTTGAGCTTGAACCTCATGCCCGTCACACCCTTGGCAGAACGCCCTACTATCCTGATCTGGTCTTCAGTGAACCTGCATGCCATGCCGAGCAGCGTCGAAAGGATTATCTCCTTCTTGCCGTCGGTCACTATCGCGCTGATAAGGTCGTCGCCATCCTGGAGCGAAATCGCCCTGATGCCGGCCTTCCTGAGATTCTTGTATTCCGAGAGCTTGGTCTTCTTTACAAGACCCGCCTTTGTAGCCATGATGATGTAGAGGTCGTCGCGCTCGACATCCTCCTTCGGCACCGTCAGCATCGCACGGATGAGTTCGCCGGGTTCGATCTTGATCATGTTGACAATGGCCTTGCCCTTGCCGGTACGCGTACCTTCCGGGATCTCATACACGTTGAGCCAGTGCATCTGCCCCTTGTCGGTGAAGAAGAATATAATGTCATGGCTGTGTGCGTTGAAGAGATGCTCGACGAAATCCTCTTCCTTGGTCTCCATGCCCTTGACGCCTTTTCCGCCGCGGTGCTGTGAATCATATGTGTCGGCCGGCACGCGCTTGATGTAGCCGGTATTTGACACGGTGATGACGCATGAATGGCGGGCGATCAGGTCGGCGATGTTGAGATCGTCCACGTCGGTGGTGATGTCCGTCCTCCTCGGGCTGGCATACTTCTCCTTGACCTTGAGAAGCTCGTCCTTGATGACCTTGAGGCGCATCTCCCTGCTTGCAAGGAGGGCTTTGAGGTAGGCGATCAGCTTCTGGAGCTCGTTGTATTCCAACTCCAGGTCCTCTATGGCGAGGCCGGTCAGCTGGTGCAGGCGCATCTCAAGGATGGCGTCGGCCTGCCTCTGGCTGAGGTCGAACCTCTTCATCAGGGTCGTGCCTGCGATCTCCTTTGTGCGTGATTCGCGGATTATCTTGATGACTTCATTGATATTCTTGACCGCAATGAGCAGACCTTCGAGGATATGCGCCCGCGCCTCAGCCTTGTCAAGTTCGAACCTGGTCCTCCTGGTGACGACGTCAAGCCTGTGGTCGATGTACGCCTGCAGCAGCTGGCGCAGGTCGTGGATCCTTGGGCGCTTGTTGTCTACAACGAGCGCAATCGAACCGAAAACGGTCTCGAGCTGGGTGTGCGCATAAAGCTGGTTGAGGACGATCGTCCCCATCGCACCGCGCTTGATGTCCACCACGATCCTTATTCCCGTCCTTCTGCTTGTCTCATCGCGGAGGCCGGAGATGCCGGTGATCTTCTTGTCGTTCACAAGCTCGGCGATCTTAGAAACAAGATTCTCCTTGTTCACCATATAGGGGATTTCCGTTACTACGATCTGCTCCTTGCCGTCCTTTTCTATTATCTCGGCCTTTGCGCGGATTTTGATGCTGCCTTTTCCGGTCTCATAGAAGTTCTTGATTTCGCTAATCCCGCAGATCGTGGCACCGGTCGGAAAATCCGGCCCCTTGATGAACTGCATGAGATCAACAACCTGGCACGAAGGATGGTCAAGAAGATGGACAGTAGCGTCGATCACCTCTGCAAGGTTGTGCGGAGGCATGTTGGTGGCCATTCCGACGCCGATACCGGTCGAACCGTTTACAAGGAGGTTCGGATATGCCGAGGGAAGCACTTCAGGCTCCATTGTCGACTCGTCGAACGTCGGAAGCATGTTGACGGTGTTCTTCTCTATGTCGACCAGGAGTTCTTCGGCAAGACGCTCCATTCGGCACTCGGTATACCTGTAGGCGGCAGGAGGATCGCCATCAATGCTTCCGAAGTTACCCTGCCCGTCTATCAGCGTTTCGCGCATCGAGAAATCCTGCGCCATTCGGACAAGGGTATCGTAGACTGAGACGTCGCCATGGGGATGGTAGTTGCCGATCACTTCGCCGACGACCTTCGCGCACTTGGTATATGAATGCCCCTTGGTAAGCCCCAGCTTGTGCATCGCGAAGAGGATTCGGCGGTTAGCCGGCTTGAGGCCGTCGCGCACGTCCGGAATGGCCCGTCCTACGTTCACGCTCAAGGAATACTGCAGATACGCAGTATGCATTATGTCTTCAATATTTATCGGAAAATCACTTATTCTTGTATCGCTCATAATATGCTCTGGAACTCCATGTTTTCTGATTCGTTAAAGGCGCCTCGGCACCGGTGAAAAAACAGCGAAGATGTAATGTATGATTGATTGATGTTTTAACAAGGGAAAAACGGAGATTTTTTACAGTAAAATCAAGATTTTTTGCAATGCTTCAGCCCTGCTTGCAGCCATGGGCGCGGCCATACTGGAGGAAGCATATTGAATTACGCAGGGAAACCCGCGCTCCATACAATGGAAAAGATGCGTCCATCCAGCAATCAATTCACACAGCCATCAAGTCATGCGTCACTTGTAGAACTGTCTTATCTCTGCGCAGACATATTCGATTTCCGCCTTCGTAAGGGACGGCGAAACTGGCAATGAGAGCATGGTTTCACATGCCTTCTCAGCCCTAGGGCAATGCCCCTTGCCCTGCTTCAGGTGGGCATACGCGGGCTGGACGTTTAACGAACATGGATAATGGACGCCTGTCTCGATCCCCTTCGCCTTGAGGTGCTTTGCAAGCGCCTCGCGGTCGGGGACGATTACCACATAGAGATGATATACAGGTTCGGTTCCCGGAAGCTCCTTGGGAGTGACGACCTCGACAATCCCCTTCAATCCTTCGTTGTACCAGGCGGCAACCTGCCTGCGCGACATGTTCCATCCGTCAAGTTTCCTCAGGCAGACGCGCAGAAGAGCGGCCTGCAGGGC